>NZ_JAFCLR010000007.1:100000-249455 GCF_018131065.1 Bradyrhizobium sp. AUGA SZCCT0431
TTGGGCTCCGTCTGTTTGTAGGTGTCCGGTTTCAGGTCTATTTCACTCCCCTCGTCGGGGTGCTTTTCACCTTTCCCTCACGGTACTGGTTCACTATCGGTCGCTGAGGAGTACTTAGGCTTGGAGGGTGGTCCCCCCGTGTTCAGACAGAATTTCACGTGTTCCGCCTTACTCAAGGATACATCATCGCATTACCCGTACGGGGCTATCACCCTCTAAGGCCCTGCTTTCCTGACAGGTTCCGGTTGTCTTTGATGTATCACTGGCCTGGTCCGCGTTCGCTCGCCACTACTAACGGAGTCTCGTTTGATGTCCTTTCCTCCGGGTACTTAGATGTTTCAGTTCCCCGGGTTCGCTTAAAACCTCCTATGTATTCAGAGATTTCATACCTTCACTTGATAACTGGAAATCCAAAACCTCGCGGCTTGGTCTCAAACATTGCTGTTCAAACCCCAAGATACGAGATCTTGGAGTTCCAGCTATCGAAGGTGGGTTTCCCCATTCGGAAATCCATGGATCAAAGCTTCTTCGCAGCTCCCCATGGCTTATCGCAGCGTAGCACGTCCTTCATCGCCTCTCAGCGCCAAGGCATCCACCGAACACCCTTAAGGCACTTGATTGCTCTCATTATCAATGTCCACACACTCGGCAGAATGTAGTCCGTACAATTGCCTTGAGGTCGAAACCTCAAAACGCGCACTCTCGATGAATGCTATGCACGGCCGGACAATGATTAGAAAGACCAGCTTGCTTCGTAAGATCAACCCGATAGCGAGGCGGTCAAGCTTCGCTAAAAAGATCATTTACAACTCACTCATCTCACTCATCTTGCGATGAATTACGATGCGCGAGCGCCGAAATGATCTGGAGATTATGAATTGGGCTCCGCAAATTGCTTTGCAGACCCAAAACTCGGATCAATCTCCTCTTTACGATGTCAGAAATCACGCACGCGTATCCCGTAGGACACGACATGCGAAGTGATGTTTCGCGGACGATTTGAAAGGCGCTTTGTTAGCAGGCCACTTTGTCGATCTTCAATTCCATCTGGTGGAGCCAGACGGGATCGAACCGACGACCTCATGCTTGCAAAGCACGCGCTCTCCCAGCTGAGCTATGGCCCCGTACCAGAAGACGAATGCTTACGTCGGTCATGAGACGTGATGCGCTCGATCAAAGTGGTGGGCCTGGGAAGACTTGAACTTCCGACCTCACGCTTATCAAGCGCGCGCTCTAACCAACTGAGCTACAAGCCCCTAACACGAGAGGCCGCAGTGGCGCGCACCGGCTTAACGCCAGATGCGTCGCACAAGCGCTAAGCCCCTGGCGCGTGTTCGTCCGCGAAGAAAGAGAAACGTAGACGGCGAAATCCCGCCAATGCAGCTCAACAATCCTGACGATCGTTGGCCACTGATGTTTCTAAAACGGTTCGATAGAAGCAAGCTTCTGAAGAACCATCCTTAGAAAGGAGGTGATCCAGCCGCAGGTTCCCCTACGGCTACCTTGTTACGACTTCACCCCAGTCGCTGACCCTACCGTGGCCGGCTGCCTCCCTTGCGGGTTAGCGCACCGTCTTCAGGTAAAACCAACTCCCATGGTGTGACGGGCGGTGTGTACAAGGCCCGGGAACGTATTCACCGTGGCGTGCTGATCCACGATTACTAGCGATTCCAACTTCATGGGCTCGAGTTGCAGAGCCCAATCCGAACTGAGACGGCTTTTTGAGATTTGCGAAGGGTCGCCCCTTAGCATCCCATTGTCACCGCCATTGTAGCACGTGTGTAGCCCAGCCCGTAAGGGCCATGAGGACTTGACGTCATCCCCACCTTCCTCGCGGCTTATCACCGGCAGTCTCCTTAGAGTGCTCAACTAAATGGTAGCAACTAAGGACGGGGGTTGCGCTCGTTGCGGGACTTAACCCAACATCTCACGACACGAGCTGACGACAGCCATGCAGCACCTGTCTCCGGTCCAGCCGAACTGAAGAACTCCATCTCTGGAGTCCGCGACCGGGATGTCAAGGGCTGGTAAGGTTCTGCGCGTTGCGTCGAATTAAACCACATGCTCCACCGCTTGTGCGGGCCCCCGTCAATTCCTTTGAGTTTTAATCTTGCGACCGTACTCCCCAGGCGGAATGCTTAAAGCGTTAGCTGCGCCACTAGTGAGTAAACCCACTAACGGCTGGCATTCATCGTTTACGGCGTGGACTACCAGGGTATCTAATCCTGTTTGCTCCCCACGCTTTCGTGCCTCAGCGTCAGTATCGGGCCAGTGAGCCGCCTTCGCCACTGGTGTTCTTGCGAATATCTACGAATTTCACCTCTACACTCGCAGTTCCACTCACCTCTCCCGAACTCAAGATCTTCAGTATCAAAGGCAGTTCTGGAGTTGAGCTCCAGGATTTCACCCCTGACTTAAAGACCCGCCTACGCACCCTTTACGCCCAGTGATTCCGAGCAACGCTAGCCCCCTTCGTATTACCGCGGCTGCTGGCACGAAGTTAGCCGGGGCTTATTCTTGCGGTACCGTCATTATCTTCCCGCACAAAAGAGCTTTACAACCCTAGGGCCTTCATCACTCACGCGGCATGGCTGGATCAGGCTTGCGCCCATTGTCCAATATTCCCCACTGCTGCCTCCCGTAGGAGTTTGGGCCGTGTCTCAGTCCCAATGTGGCTGATCATCCTCTCAGACCAGCTACTGATCGTCGCCTTGGTGAGCCGTTACCTCACCAACTAGCTAATCAGACGCGGGCCAATCTTTCGGCGATAAATCTTTCCCCGTAAGGGCTTATCCGGTATTAGCACAAGTTTCCCTGTGTTGTTCCGAACCAAAAGGTATGTTCCCACGCGTTACTCACCCGTCTGCCGCTGACGTATTGCTACGCCCGCTCGACTTGCATGTGTTAAGCCTGCCGCCAGCGTTCGCTCTGAGCCAGGATCAAACTCTCAAGTTGGACTTGAAACTTCAAACCGGCTGATCACAACGTTTGACGAGGTCCCACCATTTTTTGCCGGCCGAAGCCGACAAGCTGCCTACGATTCACATCGTGGGCAACGATGGTGTAACCTATGTAAACGTGTACCGCCGAAGTCTTTCGTCCGGCCCCAACACTTCAATACTTGCGTATTCAAGTAATCGAGGCCCGCAAGGACTCCGCCGTCCACGTTTCTCTTTCTTCATCTTCACTTGTCAAACAGCCCGGGACCCGAAGGACCCATCTCCCATGGTTGGGAGTTCCGAAAGCACCTTCACCGGACGGCAAATAACAACCGATTGGTATCGGCTGTTGATTCACTCATCATAATGAGGAGCTTCACGGGCGCGACAACTTGCCTTGGCCTCAGGGCCAAAGCAGCGCCGCGCTCAGTGGTCGGGTTATAGGCCCACCCGATCGGACCTGTCAACGCCCTTCGTCAACAAATTGTCGCACGATGTGGAAGAAATTTTGGACCCCAAGAAGTCTATATATTTGGGGCCTTTACGCCGTACTTGAGCCACAATCCTGCGACGTTCTGACTATAACGTAAGCATGGAACGGCCGGATGCCAGTGGGGGCTGCCGGTGTTCATCTACCAGGGATCGGCGATTTCAATGAACCCGTCGCCTTTCCCCACGCGGCCGAGAAACATCGAGAGATCTGCACATCATTGACGTTCGAGATTGCGGCCGGTCTTCTGGCCTCTGATTCCCGAATATCGATTCGTGCGGCGCGCGATGCACCGGGATCCTCCTTATAGGGGGCGCAAACCGGATCTGGATCGAGCGAAGGTCTAGTCGAATGTTGATGGAATTTGGGGGGACACAGGGTTGAATCAGAGGGCGTCACGCGGAAGCGGCTATGGACGCGAGACCGGGATCATTGATCTCGGTCACGAGCCGCCGCTTTCCGTCGATGGCTCCGAGGCCGCGGTGATCGACCGCCGCCGTGTCTCCGTACAATGGTTTAGCGGCACTATCCTGACTGGTCTGTGCGGCGCAGCTCTCATCGGCGGCGCCGTTTTCGCGTCGCTCGACGGCGAAATGACCTTTGCCAAGGTGCCGGAGCGCGTCGAAGGCGCGTTGCGCGGCGCTTTCGGCGCCAACGATCGCTCCGCCAGCCTGCACAAGAGCGACCGCCTGCCGCCGCCAGGTGATTCGACCGCCGCTCGTAATGTGCTGAGGGTGTCGACCGTCACCCGGGTCGGCAACCGCGACGTGATGCGGGTTCGGCCGTTCATCCGCATCTCCGGCAATTTGTCGATGACGACGAGCGACCTTTCCGCAAAAATCCCGCCATTCAACGCCCAGCGCATGCTGACCGATGTCGGCGCCCCCGCCCCTGCCGCCGCCGACGATCCGAACAACCCCGATGCCGTCGAACCCGATGCCGAAGTCTCCTTCGTCACCAAGGACCTCGCATCGGTGCTGCCGAAGGCGAAACTCGCCGCCGTGGTCGCGCTCGACGAAGTCCTGATGCGGGTGCGGGACGCCGCCAACTGGCGCGGCAACACCGGCGGCGTACGCTATACGGCGCTGGCGAACGCCGCCGCCGATGCCAGCGGCGTCCAGTCCGACATGAAGCTGGCCTACGCCACCGAGGGCACCGTCTCCGACCCCTATGCCGGCTTTGAAACCCGCGTGGTGCCGGAAAACGTCACGCTGCTGCCGAAGACCAAAGACCAAATCACCGGCGGCAACCCTTCCAACGAGCGCATTCACATCGTGAAGAAGGGCGATACGGTCACCTCGATCCTGCGCGATCAGGGCGCAACACCGGACGAGGCCAAGGCGATCGCCGCAACGCTGGGCGCCCGCGGCCGCGACGGCGGTCTAAAGGAAGGCCAGAAACTCCGTATCCTGATGGCCCCTGCTGCCCCCGGCCCGGGCGTGCGACTGCAGCCCTATCGGGTGATCGTCGCCAACGAAACCACCATCGAGGCCGTTGCCGCACTGTCCGACGTCGGCAAATACGTCGCCGTCGACGTGCAGAGCATGAACACCGTTGCCGAGGCTGCCGCCGGCAAAGACGACGACGACGATGAGGATGACGGCACCGGCGTCCGGCTCTACCAGAGCATTTACGAGACCGCGTTGCGCAACAAGGTGCCGGCCACCGTCATCGAGGACATGGTCAAGATCTATTCCTACGACGTCGACTTCCAGCGCAAGGTGCAGCCCGGCGATTCCTTCGACGTGTTCTTCGCCGGCGAAGACGACGGCGCGACCATCACCGAAAAGACCGAAGTGCTGTTCGCTTCGCTCACGGTCGGCGGCGAAACCAAGAAATATTACCGCTTCCAGACCCCCGACGACTCGGTCGTCGACTACTACGACGAGACCGGCAAGAGCGCGAAGAAGTTCCTGGTGCGCAAACCCGTCAACAACGCGATCATGCGTTCGGGCTTCGGCGGACGCCGCCATCCGATCCTCGGCTACACCAAGATGCACACCGGCGTCGACTGGGCCACGCCTTACGGCACGCCGATCTTCGCTTCCGGCAACGGCGTCGTCGAGAAAGTCGGCTGGGAAGGCGGCTACGGCAAATACGTCAAGCTGAAGCACAACAACGGTTACGAGACCGCCTACGGCCACATGTCGGCGTTCGCCAAGGGCATGGAGCCCGGCAAGCGGGTGCGACAGGGTCAGGTGATCGGCTTCGTCGGATCGACGGGCATGTCGACCGGCGCCCACGTGCACTACGAAATCCTGGTCAACGGCCGCTTCGTCGATCCGATGCGCGTGAAGCTGCCGCGAGGCCGCTCGCTCGAAGGCCCGGTCATGGCGGGCTTCGAGAAGGAACGCGATCGCCTCGACATCCAGATGAACAATCGCGGCGCTGCGCGCGTCTCCGATGCCGCCGGCAGCACCGCTGCGCCATCGGTGCGGCAAGTCAGCCGCTGAGCCGCTTCACTTCTCGGATTCTCATCTCTCATCAGCGTTAGCGTGAAGTTGGATGCGTTGCTGTTCCGCGACGCGGAATGTTTTGCGCGCGCATGAACTTGACGGAAGTTCCTCCGCAAAAAGATCGCATCGCACGCGCGCGATAATGCTTGCGGGCATTTCGGACGCGGTCCACTCTTGTTGAAGGGAGCAGACAACGGGGCACGCGGAATGCAGGCATATCTGGCACGGCGATTGTTGGCGCTTGTCCCGGCGCTGTTCTTTGCCAGCCTGATTGTCTTCGTCATCGTGCGGCTGGTGCCGGGCAACGTCATCGACATGATGCTCGCCCAGAACGACGTCGGCGCAGACAAGCTCTCGCGTGACCAGCTGATCGCAACGCTCGGCCTCGATCGCCCGATGTGGCTGCAATATTTTCACTGGATCGGCGGCATTCTTTTTCACGGCGATTTCGGCCGCTCGCTCTGGCAGAACACGCCGGTGCGCGAACTGCTCGGCGCACGGCTGCCGGTGACGTTCCAGCTCGGCTTCATGGCGCTGATCATCGCGCTGTGCATCGCGCTGCCGATCGGCATCTATTCTGCGATCCGGCAGGACACCGCCGGCGACTATCTCACCCGTTCGTTCTCGATCCTGATGCTGGCGGTGCCGAGCTTCTGGATGGGCACCATGGTGATGGTGTTCCCGTCAATCTGGTGGGGCTGGTCGCCGCAGGTGAACTTCGTCGCGTTCACCGATGATCCCCTGCAGAACCTCAAGCAGATGATTCTGCCGGCGATCATTCTGGGCACAGCGCTGTCGGCCATCACCATGCGCCTGACCCGCACCATGATGCTGGAGGTGCTGCGCCAGGACTATATCCGCACCGCCTGGGCCAAGGGCCTGTCGGAACGGCTGGTCGTCATCCGGCATGCACTGCGCAACGCGCTGATCCCGGTGGTCACGCTGATCGGCCTGCAGGCGCCGATCCTGATCGGCGGCGCCGTCATCGTCGAGCAGATCTTCGTTATTCCCGGCATGGGGCTGTTGCTGCTCGACGCCATCAGCCAGCGCGACTATCCGATCATTACCGGCGTCAGCCTCGTGATCGGTCTTTGCGTGATGCTGATCAATCTCGCCGTCGACCTGAGCTACGGCCTGCTCGATCCCAAGGTGAGATACCGCTGATGACGCTTGCGATCGATATTCCGGCCACGAGCGGCAAGACCGAGCGCAACGGCGTCCTCCGCTTTGTGATTCGCCTGTTCCGCGAGAAGCCGCTCGGCGCCGCCGGCGGCGTCATCTTCATTCTGTTCCTGCTGTGCGGGATCTTCGCCGATGTTCTGGCGCCCTATGGCATGAACCAGATCAGCCCGCGCAACCGCCTGATGGCGCCGTCCTGGGCCTATCCGTTCGGAACCGACAATCTCGGCCGCGACATGCTCTCGCGCTGTCTCTATGGCGCCCAGATTTCGGTGATCATCGCCTTTACCGCCGCCTCGCTGGCCACCGTCGTTTCGATCGCGATCGGCATTCTCACCGGTTATCTCGGCGGCAAGATCGATCTCGTCACGCAGCGCTTCGTCGATGCCTGGATGAGCTTTCCCGATCTCATCATCCTCCTGGTCGTGGTTTCGGTTCTCGGCCCCGGCCTGCCGCAGATCATCGGCACGCTCGGTCTGCTGCTCGGCATCGCCGGCTCGCGCATCATCCGTTCCGCCGTGGTGTCGGTGCGCGAGAACATGTATGTGCACGCCGCCCAATCGATCGGCGCCTCGACCGGCCGCATCCTGTGGCGACACATCCTGCCCAACATCATGCCGCCGATCATCGTGCTGTTCACGACGCGTGTCGGCACCGTGATCCTCGCCGAGTCGGGCCTGTCGTTTCTCGGCCTTGGCGTGCCGCCGCCGACCCCGACCTGGGGCGGCATGCTGTCGGGCTCGGGCCGCACCTTCATGTTCCAGGGACCGTGGCTGGCGCTGGCGCCGGGCCTTTGTCTCACGGTCGTCGTTTATTCCACCAACGTGTTCGGAGATGCCTTGCGGGATCTGCTCGACCCACGCATGCGCGGATCAAGATAACCAGAAAATAATATCCAGGAGGAAGTCATGCCCCATTCACGCGCCGTATCACGTCTCGCCGCCGCGTCAGTCGCCGTGGCCCTATCGCTTGCAACACCTGCATTCTCGCAATCCGAAGCGCCGCCAAAACCCGGCGGCACGCTGGAGATTGGGACAGTTTATGTCACGCTCTCGGCGCTCTCCTGGGATCTGGCCGACTGGAACTGGAAGCAGAACCACGACACCGGCCAGGTCTACGAGCAACTTTTCGCCGCGGACCTCTCCAAGTCCAAACGGCTTGGCGGCAAGCATTCGTTCTACGCCGATGCCTGGATCCCTTCGGATGCGATCCGCGGCGAACTTGCCGAAAAATGGGAGTGGAAGCAAAATCCGCTCCGCCTCGAGATCAATTTGCGCAAGGGGGTGATGTTTCCCGACAAGCCCGGGGTGATGGCGGCGCGCGAACTGGTCGCCGATGACGTGGTGTTCTCCTTCAACCACCGCGACAAGAGCCCCAAGAAAATCGCCACTTATTTCGATCACATCGACAAGGTCGAAGCCACCGACAAGCACACCGTGCTTTTCACCTTCAAGAACTACAACGCGGAATGGGACTATCGCTTCGGCTGGGGCTATTATTCCGGCATCATCCCGAAGGAAGTCGTCGACGCCGGCGCCGGCAACTGGAAGAACATCAACGGGACCGGCCCGTTCCAGCTTGCCGAGTTCGTGCAAGGCAACTCGAACACCTATGTCAAGAATCCGAACTACTGGGGCACGGAGAAGATCAACGGCGTCGAAACCAAGCTCCCGCTGGTCGACAAGGTCGTCTACCGCACGATCAAGGACGAGGCGACCTTCCTCACGGCATTGCGAACCGGCAAACTCGATATCCTAGAAAACATCAGATGGTCCGCGGTCGATGAGCTCAAGAAGAGCGCGCCGCAGCTAAAGTGGTCGAAGTGGCTCTCGATGAGCGGCCAGTTCCTCGCCATGCGCGTCGATACCAAGCCGTTCGACGATGTTCGCGTCCGGCGCGCCCTCAATCTCGCCGTCAACAAGCAGGAGATCGTCAAGGAATATTACGGCGGCAACGCCGAGCTGTTCGCCTACCCGCAGCACCCCGATTATCTCGGCTATTTCGAGCCGCTCGAGGCGATGCCGGACTCGATCAAGGAACTCTTCACCTACAACCCCGAGAAGGCCAAGAAGCTGCTCGCCGAGGCCGGCGTTCCGAAGGGGTTTACCCTCAAGGTTCAGGTCTGCGCGTGCAATCCCGACCATATCGACCTGATCCCGCTGCTGGCGGCCTATTATGAGCAGGTCGGCGTCAAGCTGGACATTCAAACCATGGAATACGGCGCGTTCCTTTCGGCCATGACCACCAAGACCAATGCACCGGGCTATCTCATGAACAACGGGCACACCAATCCGACGACGACCATTCGCAAGAGCTTCGTCAAGGGCCAGGTCTGGAACCCGTCGCAATGGTCCGATCCCGAATACGACAAGAAGATGGACGCGGTTTATCTTGAGCCGGACGAGACCAAGCGTCAGGCCATGCTGAAGGAGATGACGCGGGAGATTCTGGACAAGGCGCCCTATGTGTGGCTTCCCACCCCGTACATCTTCACGGCCTGGTGGCCCTGGGTGAAGAACTACGCCGGCGAACTCCGCGCCGGTGCGGTTCGTCCGGGACCGATCTATGCGCGGATCTGGGTCGATCAGGACCTCAAGAAGAAGATGGGCCATTGAGCGGGCGAGCTGCGATGACGCGCCCACTGCTGGAAGTCAAAAACCTGACGACGCGGTTCCGCACCGAGCGCGGAACCGTGACCGCGGTGGATGGCGTATCGTTTCATGTCGATCCCGGCGAGACGCTCGCGATCGTCGGCGAGTCCGGATCCGGCAAGAGCGTCACCGCGCTCTCGGTGCTGCGCCTGATCCCGAACCCGCCCGGCCGGATCGAGAGCGGCGAGATCCTGTTCGACGGCGTCGACCTGTTGAAGCTCGACGATCCCGGCATCCGCGCGGTCCGCGGCAACAAGATTGCGATGATCTTCCAGGAACCGATGTCCTCGCTCAATCCGGCGCTGACCGTCGGCCTCCAGGTCGCAGAGCCGATCAACGTGCATCGGGGCACGCCGTGGGAGAAAGCCTATGAAGCCGCGACCGAATTGATCGGCCGCGTCCGCATCGGCGATGCCGCGAGCCGGCTCGGCTCCTATCCGCACCAATATTCCGGCGGCATGCGCCAGCGCGTGATGATCGCGATGGCGCTGGCCTGCGCGCCGCGCCTGATCATCGCGGATGAACCCACCACGGCGCTCGACGTCACGGTGCAGGCGCAGATCCTCGACCTCTTGAAGGAAGTCACGCGTGAGACCGGCTCATCGCTGATCCTGATCACCCACGATCTCGGCGTCGTCGCCCGCTACGCCGACCGCGTCGCGGTGATGTATGGCGGCCGCATCGTCGAAGTCGCGCCGGCGCGCGAGCTCTACGCCCGGCCACAGCACCCCTATACGTCAGGCCTAATGGCGTCCGTCCCCCGCCTCGATGGCGGCGGCGGCCGGCGCCTGATGCCGATCGAGGGCCAGCCGCCTGATCTGGCCAGCCTGCCGCCCGGCTGTTCCTTCGCGCCGCGCTGCCGCTCGATCCTGGATCAATGCCGAACCGCGAAGCCTGAACTGGTTCAGGTCGCCGACCGTCACGCCAAAGCGTGTTTCGCCCATGTCTGACGCGCTGCCCGAGCCATCCGTCGATACCATCCTCCGGGTCGAGGATCTGAAGGTTCATTTCCCGGTCACCAAGGGCATCATCCTTCAGCGCCAGGTCGCGACCGTCAAAGCGGTCGACGGCGTTTCGTTCACGATCCGGCGCGGTGAGACACTGGGCCTCGTCGGCGAAAGCGGCTCCGGCAAATCGACCACCGGACTTGCGGTGCTGCGGATGCTGACGCCCACCGCCGGGCGGATCGTGTTCGAGGGACAGGACATCGCCCCGCACCGCGGCGCCGAACTATTGGGTGTGCGGCGCCGGATGCAGATGGTCTATCAGGACCCTTATGGCTCGCTCAATCCGCGCATGACGATCCGCAACATCGTCGGCGAGCCGCTGGCCGTTCATGGCCTCGATGGCGACAAGGCGGCGACCCGCGACAAGATCGCATCCCTGATCGCTTCCGTCGGCCTGTTGCCCGACATGGCCGATCGCTATCCGCATGAATTCTCCGGCGGCCAGCGCCAGCGCATCGGCATCGCCCGCGCGCTGGCACTGGAGCCGAGCCTCTTGATCGCCGACGAGCCGGTGTCCGCGCTCGACGTCTCGATCCAGGCGCAGGTCATCAACCTGTTCATGGACCTGCAGGAGCGGCTGGGGCTGACCTATCTGTTCATCGCGCATGATCTGGCGGTGGTCCGCCACATCTCGACGCGCATCGCGGTGATGTATCTCGGCCGCCTCGTCGAAATCGCCGACCGCGACGATCTCTATCGCAATCCGCTGCACCCCTACACCGAAGCCCTGATGGCGGCGGTGCCCGTCGCCGATCCCGAGGTCGAGGCGCGCCGGCCGCGAGCGGTGATTTCAGGTGAAGTGCCGAGCGCGCTGCGGCCGCCGCCCGGATGCAGCTTCCACACCCGTTGCCCCCGCGCCATGGCGGTGTGCAAGACCGATCAGCCGCCGCTCCGCGAACTCGGTCCGGGACGCGCGGTGGCGTGTCATCTGCATGCAGGCTGAACTCTCGTAAAATTCTCAAGAGTCCAGTTCTTAGCGCGTTGTCATTTTTGTGGCGGCCAGGCCGGGCCGCAACGACATGTTTTGTTTGCCAAACCCCACGAGCGAACGAATACTCACCTCCATAATAAAAAAACGGGAGGTAGCGTCATGACGAGCAGGCTCGCCTTCGGTGCGACCGTGGCTGCGGCAGTGTTTCTTGCCACCGGCGCCTCGGCGCAGACATATGAAGTTACCAAACTCGTTCCAGGCTCGGCGTTTCACGGCGTCCATGGGCTCGGCATCGACAAGGCCGGGCGGTTGTTCGCCGGCAGCGTCGCCGGTGCGGCGCTCTACGAAGTCGATCGCGCGAGCGGCACGGCCAAGATCTCGGTTGCCTCGCCGGAAGGCATGGCCGACGACATCGCATTTGCTCCCGACGGCACCATGGCGTGGACCGCATTCCTGACCGGCGACCTCTACTCTCGCAAGGGCGACGGCCCGGTCAAGAAGCTGGCCTCCGGCCTGCCCGGCATCAACTCGCTCGCGTTCCGCAAGGACGGACGGCTCTACGCGACGCAGGTGTTCCTCGGCGACGCGCTCTATGAGATCGACGTCGAGGGCGCCAAGCCGCCGCGCAAGATCATGGAGAAGACGGGCGGGCTCAACGGCTTCGAGTTCGGGCCGGACGACAAGCTTTACGGCCCGCTCTGGTTCAAGGGCCAGGTCGCCAGGGTCGACGTCGACAAGGCCGAACTGACTGTGGTCGCCGACGGCTTCAAGATCCCGGCAGCGGTCAATTTCGATTCCAAGGGCAATCTCTGGGTGGTGGACACCGCGCTCGGCCAATTGGTGCGGGTCGATCCGAAGTCCGGCGCCAAGAAAATGGTGGCGCAGCTCAAGCCCTCGCTCGACAACCTCGCGATCGACGACAAGGACCGGATCTTCGTTTCCAACATGGCCGATAACGGCATTCAAGAGGTCGATCCGGAAACCGGCGCCGCCAAGCAAATTATCATCGGCAAACTGGCGCTGCCCGGCGGCATCGGCGTCGTCTCGGACGGCGGCAAGGACACCCTCTATGTCGCCGACGTGTTCGCTTACCGCACCGTCGACGGCGCCACTGGCGAGGTCTCCGAGCCTGCCCGCATGCATGCGGACGGCGTGACGCTGGAATATCCGATGAGCGCCACCGCGAGGGGCGACGACGTGATCCTGTCGAGCTGGTTCACCGGCACCGTGCAGTTGATCGACCGCAAGACCGGCAAGACCAGGGAGATGCTTCACGACTTCAAGGCGCCGCATGACGCCGTCAAACTCGGTGACGGCTCCATTCTCGTCAACGAACTCGGCAGCAAATCGCTGGTCCGCGCCAGTGGCGAGCACGGCAAGGACCGCACTGTTCTGATCGGTGACCTTGAGGGACCGGTCGGCATGGCCGCCACCGCATCGGGAGATGCGGTCTATGTCACGGAAGCCTTCGCCGGCCGCGTGCCGAGGATCGGTACCAACGGCGAGAAGACAATCGTCGCCAAGGACCTGAAAATGCCCGAGGGCATCGCGCTCGGGCCCGACGGCATGCTGGTCGTCGCCGAAGTCGGCGCCAGGCGCATTGTCGGGATCAATCCGAAAGACGGGACCGTCACCGAGATCGCCGGCAACCTGCCGATCGGCCTCGCCCCTGCCCCCGGCGGATTGCCGTCCAACATCCCGACCGGCGTCGGCGTCGGCGCGTCAGGGGTGATCTACTTCTCGTCGGACCTGGAGAACGCGATTTACAAGGTGGTGAAGAAGTAGCCGGAACGCACCCAGCGCATAATGGAATCAACCGGTTCGGGGCGATCTTTACCGCCGCTGCAACCACCTAAAAAACAGCCTGCGCGAGGCAGGCTGTTTGCTCGTCTATGTCGCTCTGCGTGCATTGCCGGAGCGGCTGCTGCGCCGGCCAATCAACTCAGTTCAGCTTACGCTTCGGGATCGGCGCCTCGAAGGTCGCGATCTCGGCGGTCTGCGGCGCCTTGCCGTTGAAGGTCAGCACATTGCCTTCGCTGGAGATCACCACGCGATCGCCGTCGGCGACCTCGCCGGCGAGGATCATCTCGGCCAGCGGATCCTGCAAATTGCGCTGGATCAAGCGCTCCATCCGGGGACCGGCCGTGGCAGCGCACCGGGTGCATATCCATTTTTACGGCGCGGCGTTCGCGCAGATCAGGAAGACGACGCCCAGCGCCGTAAGGCCGAAAGCCACGGCTGCAAAGGGGGGTGATGCGACCGCTCGTATTTTTTCCAGACGAGGGACAGCGACCGGGGTACCAACACCGACATCAGGAGCAGCGCACTGACCCATTACCAGCGGAAGCTCGATGTCGCTTTGCCGGTCGAAAAGAATCCACCCTGCGACAACCAGGCGACAAGGCCGACGGCTGCACAGTAGATGTTAGGGGGAAGCTGATCGAACACCGGCTTGTTGTGAACGATGAGTTGCCTGGTCATGCGGACGCCTTCTCTCTTATGGCTATCCTTGCGGATGATTGGGGGCCGGCGCGGCTCGCATCTTCGCGAGACGCCGAGCGATTCATGCTGCCCGAAAGCGGAAGTATGCTTGCGCCGGAATGGGCCTGAACTCGCCGCTCCTGCGCCCGGCCACAGGGAGGAACCGGCTTGCCCCGGCTGCCGTTTCATTAAATTTTCATTCGGCCGCGATGGAACCGGCTAGGAGCAGTTCGGTTGATTGGAATGGGCAACCTTCAATGGAGGGTGTCATGGAGAACTGGACGAACGCTAGATATTGTGACGTCGCAAATCTGATCCTCGGCGCGGTTTTATTGGTTTCACCTTGGATATTCGGATTCGCAACGGGAGCAGCCTCTACAAACGCCAATGTCGCCGGCATCGCCATCGCGGTGCTCGCCATTGCGGCACTGGCGGCCTTTGCCGTCTGGGAGGAGTGGCTGAACCTCATCGTGGGATTGTGGACGCTGATTTCTCCCTGGATCCTGGGCTTCCAAGGGACCACCGCGATGACGGTGCATCTGGTGATCGGCGCCGCTGTGGCAGTGCTTGCGGCCATCGAGATCTGGCTCATGTCGCAGAACCCGCCGCGGCTTACCACGCACAGTTGAGGCACGAGACGGTTCCCTTCGCCTGCCGGTACTGGCAGGCGAAGGCCGGTTTGAGGGATGAAATGCCATGCAGCGCGTCACCCGTGACGACGTTACCAAGGCGATCGGCCCGGTCGACGAAGTGACCATCGCCAAAATCATTGGCACCGGTGCGACGGCGGACGAACTGGCGGAGGCCCAGGCCTGGATCGTCAACGACGAGCCGCTGATGAATGACGGCCGGCCGCTGGCGAGCGGCCGGGTTCGCGAACTCATCGATATCCTCGCGGAGTTTGAATCGAGCGAGGATGAAGATGGCAAGGCAGGGAGCCCCACGGACGGGCAGATCTGACGCACCGGCCCAATACGGGCGAGCGGGTGCCCCAGCGTCAAGCGCGATTCATTCGACGGTCGCCACCCTGGTTCACCTTATCTAGCTAGTTCAGCTTGCGCTTCGGGATCGGCGCCTCGAAGGGTGCGATCTCGGCGGTCTGCGGTGCCTTGCCGTTGAAGGTCAGCACGTTGCCTTCGCTGGAGATCACCACGCGGTCGCCGTCGGCGACCGAGCCTTCGAGGATCATCTCGGCCAGCGGATCCTGCAGATGGCGCTGGATCACCCGCTTCAGGGGACGCGCGCCGTAGGCGGGATCCCACCCCTTGGCGGCGAGCCAGTCGCGCGCCGCGGCATCCAGCGTGAGCGTGATCTTGCGCTCCTCCAGCAGTTTCTGCAGCCGCGCGAACTGGATCTCGACGATCCGGCCCATCTCGCTCTTCTGCAAGCGGTGGAACAGGATGATCTCGTCGACCCGGTTGAGGAATTCGGGCCGGAAATGCGCCCGCACCATCCCCATCACCTGCTCGCGCACTTCAGACGTATCCTCGCCTTCCGGCTGGTTCACCAGGAATTCCGAACCGAGGTTCGAGGTCATGATGATCAGCGTGTTGCGGAAGTCGACCGTGCGGCCCTGACCGTCGGTCAGGCGGCCGTCATCGAGCACCTGCAGCAGCACGTTGAAGACATCCGGATGCGCCTTTTCGATCTCGTCGAACAGCACCACCTGATAGGGCCGCCGCCGCACCGCTTCGGTGAGCGCGCCGCCCTCGTCATAGCCGACATAACCCGGAGGCGCGCCGATCAGCCGCGAGACCGAGTGTTTTTCCATGTACTCGGACATATCGAGGCGGACCATCGCGGTCTCGTCATTGAACAGATATTCCGCCAGCGCCTTGGTCAGTTCGGTCTTGCCGACGCCGGTCGGCCCTAAGAACATGAACGAGCCCATCGGGCGGTTCGGGTCCTGCAGCCCGGCGCGCGAACGGCGGACCGCGGTCGCCACCGCACGCACGGCTTCGGCCTGGCCGACCACCCGCTGGCCAAGACTGCCTTCCATCTTCAGCAGCTTGTCCTTTTCGCCCTCCAGCATCTTGTCGACGGGCACACCGGTCCAGCGCGACACCACCTGCGCGATGTGGTCGGCGGTAACCGCCTCCTCCATCATCTCGCCGGGGTTCTCCTTGGCTTCGATGTCGGCAAGCTTCTTCTCCAGTTCGGGAATCCGGCCATAGGCCAGTTCACCTGCGCGCTGGAATTCGCCGCGGCGCTGGGCGTTGGCGAGTTCGATCCGCAAGGCATCGAGTTCGCTCTTCAGTTTCTGGGCGTCGGAGAGCTTGTTCTTCTCCGCGCTCCAGCGCGCCGTCAGCGCCGCCGACTTCTCCTCGAGCTCGGCGAGTTCCTTTTCCAGCGTCTGCAGGCGGCTCTTGGAGCCGGCATCGCTTTCCTTCCTCAGCGCCTCCTGCTCGATCTTCAGGCGGATGATCTCCCGATCCATCGTATCGAGTTCTTCGGGCTTGGAATCGACCTGCATCTTGAGCCGCGCCGAGGCCTCGTCCATCAGGTCGATGGCCTTGTCGGGCAGGAAGCGGTCGGTGATGTAGCGGTTCGACAGCGTGGTGGCGGCCACCAGCGCCGAATCCGTGATGCGCACGCCGTGGTGCTGCTCGTATTTGTCCTTCAGGCCGCGCAGAATCGAAATCGTGTCCTCGACCGTCGGCTCGGAAACGAAGATCGGCTGGAACCGGCGCGCCAGCGCCGCATCCTTTTCGACATGCTTGCGGTATTCGTCGAGCGTGGTGGCGCCGATGCAATGCAGTTCGCCGCGCGCCAGCGCGGGTTTCAAGAGATTGGACGCGTCCATCGCGCCGTCGGCCTTGCCGGCGCCGATCAACGTGTGCATCTCGTCGATGAACAGGATGATGCTGCCTTCGGCCGACGTGACCTCGGCCAGCACGGCCTTCAGCCGCTCCTCGAACTCGCCGCGGTATTTGGCGCCCGCAATCATTGAGCCGAGGTCAAGCACCAGCAGCTTCTTGTCTTTCAGGCTCTCGGGAACATCGCCGTTGAGAATCCGCAGCGCCAGGCCCTCGACAATCGCGGTCTTGCCGACGCCGGGTTCGCCGATCAGCACGGGGTTGTTCTTGGTGCGGCGGGACAGCACCTGAATCGTGCGGCGGATTTCCTCGTCGCGGCCGATCACCGGATCGAGCTTGCCGTCGCGCGCGGCCTGGGTCAGGTCGCGGGCATACTTTTTCAATGCGTCATAGGCGTTCTCGGCGGTCGCCGAGTCAGCGGTGCGGCCCTTGCGCAGGCTTTCGATCGCAGCATTGAGGTTTTGCGGCGTGACGCCGCCCTTGCTCAGGATGGTCGCGGCCTCGCTGCCCTTCTCGAGCGTGAGGCCCAGCAGCAACCGCTCGACGGTGACAAAACTATCGCCGGCCTTTTCGGCGGCCTTTTCCGCAGCGTCAAACGCCCGCGCCAGTTCGGGGGCGAGATAGACCTGCCCGGCGCCGCTGCCGGATACTTTTGGGAGTTTGCCCAGCGCGTCCTCGGTCGCCTTGAGGATGGCGCGGGAGTTGCCGCCGGCACGGTCGATCAGACCGCCGGCCAGGCCCTCGCTGTCGTCCAGCAGCACCTTGAGCACGTGCAGCGGAGAGAATTGCTGGTGGCCGTCGCGCACGGCCAGCGATTGCGCAGACTGGATGAAACCACGCGCCCGCTCGGTGTATTTCTCAATATTCATTCTTCGCTTCCCTCGGCCTGCCACCCCCACCCCGAAGGCATGGATGCGGCATCTTCATTGGGTTTCCACGCGGCCGCATTGACTTTCCTCAACCAGCCGGTGGTCGTCGCCATCATTTTTCAGGCTTGGCGCAAATGTGGGCATGTCAGGCCAAAAACGGAAGAGGCCGATTTTGCAATTTCAGCATGTGGCGGGCTGCAAGGGAATCTCTTAAAAGGCCGGATGACCTCACCAAAACCCCCACAGATCACCGGCATCTACCGCTATCCCGTCAAAGGCCTGACCCCTGAACCGCTGCCGCGTGCGGCCCTGACCCCTGGCGAGACCCTGCTGGCCGACCGCCGCTACGCCATTGAAAACGGCCCTAGCGGCTTCGATCCGGCCGAGCCGAAATGGCTGCCCAAGCCGCATTTCCTGATGCTGCAGCGGGACGGCTGGCTGGCGGCGCTGCAGACCCACTTCGACGATGCCAGCCACGTGCTGACCATCCGCCACAACGGCGCCATCGCGGCGCAGGGCAACCTCGAAACCGCCGAGGGCCGGGCCGCGATCGAACGGTTCTTCGCCACCAGCTATGCCGGCCAGATCAAGGGACCGCCGAAGGTGCTGACCAGCCCCGGGCACAGTTTCTCCGACGTCGCCCGCAAGGTGGTCTCGATCATTAATCTCGCCAGCGTCCGCGCCATCGAGAACATGGTCGACCACCCCGTCCATCCCCTGCGCTTCCGCGCCAACCTCTATGTCGAGGGCTGGCCGGCCTGGCACGAGTTCGACCTGCTCGACCGGACGATCGCGATCGGCGATGTCAGGCTCAAGGTGGTGAAGCGGATCGTCCGCTGCGCCGCCGTCAACGTTGACCCTGACACAGCCGAGCGTGACCTCGCCATCCCGCAGGCATTGCAGCGCAGGCTCGGTCACGGCGATTGCGGGATCTATGCCGAAGTGACCGCCGGCGGCACCATTGCGGTCGGCGATGCCATCATGGCGGAGCAGCCGGAGCTGTTGTGAGGTAGCTCGGGACGGCTCGGCGATTTCCGCTGTCGTCCTCCGCGAAAGCGGGGGACCCAGTACGCCGCGGCTTCTCGGTTCAATCATTGACGTCTCTGGAATACTGGGTCGCCCGGTCAAGCCGGGCGATGACGACTGATCGTGTGTTCGCGATCTCGCGGCGCGATGCGTCCGAGCTTTGCCAGAAACTTCCCGCCCTCTCATCGAGAGGGCGCAGGGAAGACCGGGTGCGCGCTGCACCCGCGGTCTCGCGTGCGATTTGCACAAAACAAAATGCACACGAGCATACAGGTCCAGCGGAGAGCATCCGGCCTTCCCTGCGCAGTGGCTTTACGACTTATATCGAGCTCTCCCTGGTGAACGGGCTTTCTTGCCACCATTGCCCGCAAGAAGCGTTTGGCTCCTCGCGAACGTGACGCCAGCAACGGGGCGCCAGGACCACCGTGACGACGGCCGACGCCCTCTGAGTGGGACGGGATGGCGATATATGTGCCCCTGATTTGCCTTCTGGAAAAGCGAAATATTTTTTATTTCAGGGCTTGACATCGTTTCCGAAAATCAGAATTGATTTGCCCCGGCTTCGCCAAGGCTACGCCGGGCGCGGCCGTCGGGTTGATTTGCCGCAGGTCTGCAGCGGGATTTGATTTGCGCCAGGGGCGACGCAGTTGATGTAGCCCGGATGAGCAAAGCGATATCCGGGGTGGCGTTGGAGTGGTCCCGGATGTCGCTTCGCTCATCCGGGCTACTTGCTTCGGCCCTACGGCCTACGGACTACGTCCTTCTTCGAAATCCGGATCGACACGGAGCCGCGGCGCATGTCGGTGATCCCTGACGATCTGAGAAATGCGCGCCGCTGGACGAAACCCTCATCGGGGTCCGCGGTAATACAGCCATCCTGCAGCTGATCGTCGAGGAATACGCTGACATCATAACCGTCCGCGATCAGCGCCAGATGATTGCGGTAGCCGGGATCGAACATCACGGACGATATGCGGCCAAGGAAATGCTGTTGTACAAAGCGGCGGAGTTCAAATGCGTCCGCGGTCATCACACATAGCTCCAAATCGATGCGTGATGCTGGCTGAACAATGCGCTTGTCCCGGATTTGTTCCTCCGGAATCCACCCCCCGTTAAGCTGTCGTCCCTGCGTACGCAGGGACCCATACGCCGCGGCGGAAGCTATCTGGGCACACTGCTGGACGACTTTCCTTGCAACAACCGCTCACTGTGGCTATGGGTCCCTGCGTACGCAGGGACGACAAGCAGCGACATCCGGGATGGCGTTGCAGTGGTCCCGGATGTCGCTGCGCTCATCCGGGCTACTTGCTGACGGATAGAGGTTGCGCAGGGACCGGTTCTGCGGAAAATGGCAGGCGATCTCGCAACTCGCGATATCTGTCACGGGCACCGGTAAACAATGACCACCAACATTTCCATCTTCGACGGCCATAACGATGTTCTGCTGCGTCTTTACAAGTCGGCTTCCAGCGACGTGGTGTCCGATTTCTTGGGCGGCGAAGACGCCGGCCATATCGACCTGAAAAAGGCCAGGGCCGGAGCTTTTGTCGGCGGTCTGTTCGCGATGTACTCGCCATCGCCAGGCAATTTTGCGTCGCTCAGCAAGCAGATGACGGGCGGCCGTTATGCGGTGCCGCTTCCTGATCCGCTTCCCATCGAAGAGGCACGGAAATCCGTTGCCGGTGAGCTGGCGATCCTGATGCGGGTTGTCAGGAGATCGCGGGGCGCCGTGGCGCTTTGCAAGACGACCGCGGAGATCCATTCGGCGATCGCGCGCGGAGCGCTGGCGGTGGTGCTTCATCTGGAAGGCGCCGAAGCCATCGACGGTGATCTGCATTTTCTGGAGGTGCTGTACGCGGCGGGCCTGCGCTCGCTGGGACCGGTCTGGAGCCGGAACAACATTTTTGGTCATGGCGTCCCGTTTCAGTTTCCCGCCGGACCGGATACCGGCGATGGCCTGACCGCTGCCGGTGAAAAGCTCGTCAGCGCCTGCAACGAAATGAAGATCCTCGTCGACCTCTCGCACATCACCGAAAAGGGCTTTTGGGATGTCGCGCGCCTCTCCACAGCGCCGCTGGTCGCGACGCATTCCAACGCGCATGCGTTGTGCCCTTCGCCGAGAAACCTGACCGACCGGCAATTGGCCGCGATCCGCGATTCCGCAGGCATGGTCGGTCTCAACTTCGCGACCTGCTTTCTTCGCCCTGACGGCAGCATGATCGCGGATACGGATGTCGAACTGATGGTGCGTCAGCTCGACTATCTCATCGACAAGCTCGGCGAGGACCATGTCGGATTTGGATCGGATTTCGACGGCGCAACCGTGCCGGCGAAAATCGGCTCGGCGGCCGGGCTGCCCGTGCTGATCGAGGTTCTCCGGCAAAGTGGATACTCCGAGCCGCTGTTGAAGAAGCTGGGCTCGACCAATTGGTTCAATCTGCTCGAACGCACGATTGGCTGAAACCGGGAGTCGTCGACCTCCTGGCGACCACGCCGCCACCTGCCGCCCGCAACGGGCTTCGGCTGACATGCGCTCTTTGAGTTCGCGCGTTCCTTGGAAAATTCGGGGTGCTCCGAAAGAGTAGCTGTTGTTCGCGCTTCGGAATGCGACCTGCTTCACGCAAACAGGTCGGGCGCCGGCGCGCGTGAACTTCACGTCGGGGGCGGACTCGCGTTTCCAGAGCCAGTCCTTGGCGAACGGCCCCGCGATCCGTTATTCGAGATCGGGGTGATAAAATCTCTGTGCAGGGCAGTTGGTCTGTTGGCGCCATCGAACAACACGGTAACGCCCGTGTTGCTAGGGCTCACCTCGACAACGATCCCAGTCTGCCCGGCCAGTTCCGGGCATCGAGCGGCTCCGAGTTCACTCATCTTAAAACGAGTGCCGACGACCAATCTGGTGGTTTTCTGATCCATCCCTGAAGCTATTCAATAGTGAAAAGGTCTTTCTGCTAAAATGTAATGGTGCCAACTGGTTATAAAAATTAATTGCGCGACTCAGGTAGCGACCAATTTAAATCGTTCCGGGTTTGGTCGTCTGTTCGATACCCGACATTTCGGGCAGGTGCCACTTTTTCCCGGGAACCCGAATGAAGCGAGGGGCGTGTACGGCGCTAATTAGTATTGGTCGCAGGCCGCGTTCTTTTGGTTCAAAGGGCGGGGCCTCAGCCAGCGCTTCTGACCGGTTGCCGCAGGATCGTCTTGAGCTTTTCCGGCGGCGTCCGGCGTGCATCGCTGAGATGGATCTCGTGATGCGGCCCTGAAAACGTCACCCCCATCGCAGGCATGATGTCGTGGTGAAGCCTGGCGAGCACCGGGCCCTCGTCGTCATAGCTGCCGACATGCAGCGTCTGCAGGCATCGCCCTTCGTCCAACGGCTCGAGGCGCAGCGAGACCGGAGGCTCTCCGAGCTTGTCCCGCGATCTTGCGAGCGCAGCCTCGTACAGGGGCCGCTCGACGAAGTCGGGCACCATGATCATCATCGTCCATTGCCACAGATGCTCCCGCCGCCCGACAAAATCGTCGGGATTGTCGGCCCACCAAAGGCCTTCGAGCGGCGGAACGACGTAGTCCTTTCCCGATGCGGTCTTGCTGGCAAATTTCATCGCGTAGCTCAGCGAATACAGCCACTCGATGGCGCGCTGATAGGCTGGATCACGATTGGGGTCGCCTTCGCCGTTGATCTTGACGAATTGCATGGCTGGCATGTCGACGGTGGCAAAACTGCCCCTGGGCGCGCTGTAGAATGTTGCGAGCTGCTTCTTGAAATCGATCTTGTCCACGTTCGTCGCGGTTCGCTAGATGCTGCGCTGTGTCGCGTTCCGGTCCAATCCGCATGCAATGGTACAATCCACCGCTTGAGACAGGTAGCGGCGGATTGCGCAACGCGAATCCGCCGTACGAGCTACGGGCTGCGAATGGTTGGCAAGCATGTCGCCAACGTCAAGCGCGACGTGGTGCGCTAGCAGGCGAGGGCGCCTCTCATCCGAGAGGCGGCGCATTCCATCATGCTTCGTCTTTGGGCACGTATTTGCCCGCGATGCATTTGTATCTCTGTAGTTTCCATTGGTGATACGGACCCTTGGCGAGCCATTCGGCAATGCCGATTTGCGCATTGACCATACAGGCGGTCATGGTGATGCCTGACTGCTCACTGTTGGTGACGACTTTCTCCAGGCATAGCTGGCCGTTGCAGAGAACGGCGACAAGAGTAACGAGCATGGCGTCCTTCGTTGATAGGAAATTCCCGGTCAACTAACTCCATGCAGGCTTCATGCCATGATTCTGCATGCGCCGTACGCAGCCAAAGGCTTTCCCGGTAATACTACGGGCGCGCGAAACCAAACGCCGCAAGCGCGCTACTCGGTGGGAGATTAGCGCAACGGGTCCGTCCAATGCGCGGCCCGATGACAGGCTCCGGCGTAATGCGCCGCTTTAGAAAAATACGTAACGGCAGATTACGCCTTCCGCCTTCGCTCTTCGAGCTACGGCGGACAAGCCGGCTCCAATCCGCTCTACGGGCTACGGGGTGACCATGGCCATGACACTGACGGTTGCGGTTTTTTGGCTTGCGGCCGCACCTGACTTGGCGCCGGCTTTTGCGTCTGGGCGACATTGGCCGACTGCCGCGGACGCGGCAGTGGTGTTCCGGGCATCACCTTTGGCTCTTCAGGGATCATCTTTGGCTCTTCGGACATCGCCTTTGGCTCTTCGGGCAGCGCGTTTAACTCCGAAGCGCTGGCGATGATGCGGGCGAGTTGTTGCTGGCTTGCGTTGACGCGATCGGTCAGCGTCTGGCTTTCGCGCGCCATCTGGATCTGGGTCGCCCTGAGCTGGTCGATGATGCCGTTGTTGCGCGCGATTTCCTCTCGCCCCGCCGCCAATTGGCTTCTGAGATTTTCATTGTCGCGGACCAATTGTTCTTGCGTCACCCTGAGCTGTTCGACCGTTTGCCTCAAGGCAGCGAGATCGCGCGCCATCGGTTGGAGTTGCTGCTCCAATCCGGCAGACGCGGCAACAGCAGCCGGTGCGGCGTCTTTCGGCGCAGCGGCTTCCGGCGCAGCCTGTGTCAGAGCTATCGGATTTGAGGGGGCCGTCATCGCCGTATCGGCGGAGGACGACCACCACCAGGCGACGACACCAATGGCTGCTGCCAGCAGGCAACCGGCGAAAGCCACATGGCGCCAATCCGTCAATCGGCGACTCGTTGGCGGCGGGACGCTCGACGTCTTCATGCTGGGCGGCGGGGCCGAAGCATTAAATCCCGCTTCGCGCGCCAGGTTCGAAAGCTGCTCCTCCAGGCTCGCGATCTGCCCTTCGGCGAGCCTGTCGCTCATTGTGGAACTCATTTGGTGCTCCGTATCAAATGCAATGGCACCCGCCTGAAAGCGATCCGCACATCTGCGTTTTAACGCAGCCGAGGAGGCGGAACTATGTTCACGGCCGGAGAACTACGGAAGGAACTCTGACCCTTTGCGGGCGCGCTTCATTCATCGCCTGGTGGGATAGGCGGATTGGCCCAACGGTTCCGCGCAAGGCGCGGCCGGATGACAGGGTTCCGGCGTGGTACGAGCAGCCTGCTACGTGCACTGGCCTCGACGCCGCACCAAGCGTCAAAAGATCGGCTCGCCGATCGCGACCTCGCTGCGCGGACCAAGCACGATCACGTTGCCTTCGGCATTCCTGGCGCCAAGGATCAGCAGTTCGGACGTGAAGCCGGCGATGTTCTTCGGCCCGAAATTGCAGACGCACACGACCGGCGAGCCGAGCAGGTCGGCGGGCTGATAGTTCGTGATCTGCGCGCTCGACCACATGATCCTGTCAGCGCCGACGTCGACGCCGACCTTGACGGACGGATTGCGCGCGCGGGGGAACGGCTGGACGTCCACGATCTTTCCGATCCGGATGTCGAGGCGGGCGAAATCGTCGTAGGTGGCCTGGGGTTTCAGGACAGTCATTTATCGCTCACGGTTGGTGCGGACGGCGGCTACATGAGGTAGCGAGCGCAGCTTAAGCAAGCGCCTTGCGGCGACCGCGCAAGTCCCCACCGCGCGCCCCGAAAATTCCAGCGAACCTCCACGGCTCCTCGCGCGACCAACACGCGGTTCTGCATTCCATCATCACGTTTTTGTGCGTTGCAGCATTGAACTATTGCATTGCAACAATTGACATATAGATCAGCATTCCAAGCCATCGAAGGAGAATTGCCGTGAAGAAGATTTCCCTGTCCATCGCCGCCGCTGCCGTGTTCGCCATGACGGCTGCTGGCGGGGCTGTCGCAGCCGAGTTGCCGGCTTACGAAAAGGCAGGCGTGCCGGTCTCGGCCGTGCAGGTTCAGGTGCTCGGCGCTGAAGGCGTCCAGCAAGCGTCGCCGGCCGCCACGTCGGTCACGCCCGTTCAGCTCAGCGTCCTGACACCGCGGAACAAGATCACGACCGCCCAGGGCCGCACCGAAACCATCGGCCGCGCCATTCAGTGAGGACAGATGCTTGATCGGCGCTTCGACCGGCGCCGATGCATGAGCACCTTGTCGCGTTTGCAGAAAGCCCGCGATGTCGTCGCGGGCTTTTTGTCGTGATGAGGGCGCATAACGGCGAAGCAATGTGTTGTTAGGAATTGATCCGCGCTGATTTGCGCGATTCCGATTCGTTCCTTGCGAACAAACTGGAGTCGGATGGAGAACAAAGCCGCCTTGGCTGATCCATACTGCGTAGGGGCTAGGCCAGCAGGGCGCTTTTGTTGTGTCGATCATGACAATGATGGTCCATACGTCCGCGATCTCGCGGCGTGAAGCGCCCGAGTTTTGCGACTTGCTGACCCTCCCCAAGTGAGGAGGGCGCAGGGAATGCCGGATGCGCGCTGCACCCGCGGTCTCGTGTGCGGTTTGCACAAAACAAAGTGCACACGAGCATACAGGGCAGCGGAGAACATCCGACATTCCCTGCGCAGTGGCTTTACGGCTTATATCGTGCTCTCCCTGGTGAACGGGCTTTCTTGCCACCATCGCTCCTGATCAGCGTTTGGCTTCTCAGGAACTTGACGCCAGCAACGGGGCGTCAGGACCACACGACTTCGCCGTACGCCTCTGTCGCGTTACGTCTCCGCAACATCGGCGTCCACCGCAACCCGTCCAACGTCCGTGACGACGGCCGACGCCCTTCTGAGTAGGACGGGATGGCCAACGTTATGCCCTTGATTTGCCCTTCGGGAAAAGCGAAATATTTTTTATTTCAGGACTTGACACGATTTCCGTAAATCAGAAGTGATTTGCCCGACGGGCCGATTTGCCGCAGCTGGTGCACGAAATTTGATTTGCGCGCGAAGCGACGCAGCGAACGGAGCGGTAGGGCGGATTAGCCCAACGGGTCCGCGCGAAGCGCGGCCCGATGACAGGCTCCGGCGTAATCCGCCTTCTTGGAAAACACGTAACGGCGGATTACGCTTCGCTAATCCGCCCTACAACTTCTTCGCCTCAGCGCGCATCAGTCGGCGTCGGCGATCTGCCGCTCATGGTCGGAGGCATTGGATTTATCCGTCATGACCTGCGGACAGCGGAAGCAGGCCTCTTTGCCTTCCTGACGAAACCAGCGGCAGGTGGATCTGATCTGGCACGCAGGCAGCGCGTTGACCACCACAGGGGTGCCCGCAACGATGCGTTCGGCCAGACTGCAGGCGTTGCCTTTGAAGTGCTTGCAGCCGCCGCTGGCGCCGGCGCACGGCGCCGCAATTCTGAAAAGTTGCGTGGGCTTGGCCGGTCCTGCCAGCGCCAGCAGTTTTTCGGACACCGGCAGGGTCTCGGTGAGATAGCCAACCCTGTGTTCTTCAGGTGCGCCCGTCATGACGCCAAAGACGCGCGCGCCATCCGCTGTTGCCTGGGCGCTGGGGCAGTCGATCTCTTGGCTGGATGCTCGGGACATCAAACGACCCTCCAGTTCGCGGCTGGTGCCGATCGATTGCCTCACCGCAGTTGGGTGTGCAGCGGGAAGCGCAATCCGCGGCTCTGCCTTGAACGCTCAGTCTCGCAAATGCTTATCTGAAAAGCCTTCGAGACGGCGTCCGGCGCATCACGCGCCAAACGCCATCCCGCATATGGAAATCAACTAACTTGTCAGCTTGGTGGTGGTCGTCTTCGGCCCAACGGCGCCTGTCGTGGTCGTGCCGGTGCCCTTGGGGTCGATGCGCCTAATCATGCCGCCTGCGACGGCTTCGAGTTGATCCGGGTCGAGCTGAACCGGCGCTTCGACCTTCTTGTCGGCGGACTTCTTGGAGTTCGTATCAGATTTTTTCATCTGCGCTTCTCCTCTGCCGAGACGAAGCGACCATCCGCTTCGACTGTGGAGGGATGCTATCACGGACTGGGTGGTTTACCAGTTGGCAGAGCGGTGCTGCTGTGTGACCGCCGTCACAACGGCTGACCGGATCGTCCTTGCTGAAAATTGTGCGCAGCAACGGGCCGTCATTGCATCGCGCCGCCTGGCTTCAATCCGAACAAGCGAATGAAGCCTTCGGCTACGGCGCAGTTATTGCCCGGACGCGCGGCGATGCCATTTCACAATCCGCCTGGCCACGAGGATGGCCGCAGCTGCATAGGCGACGCTTACGGCCATGAATGCGAAGGAGGGGAGCTGGAGTGCTCTCATCTGCACTAGAACAAGGGGAAAATAGAATGCGGCGCTCATGAGGACGAGGGCCGCCCAATGCGACATGAACCCGACTGCCCGGGAAATCCCCATGAAAAAGAACGGCATCAGAAACATGCCGACCGCGATCCCGCTCCCGATCACCTGCCAAAGCGGCGGGGCCGGACGGGGGCCGAGATAGCTGACCTGGCAAGCCATCAGGATGCCCCAGGCAATTGATGCTCCAGCCGCGGCGGCAATGAACGCGGGCTCATCGTTGCCAAGGAGAACCTTCGCAACGCGCATGGCAATCGATTTCTTGGGAGGTTCTGACATTGGTCGTGGCAAGCCCATGTTCGAGATAGTCTCTACTGGCCGCAATCTGCCTTGAACCCCCGATTCCTGGTGTGATGCTCCGCACAGTTCGTGGATTCATCTCGAAGCGAAATTCGAAGGAGACTCGACGGCGGAGTACGCTCCGCTAATCCGCCCGACGAGCTACGGCGCATTCCGATGTCGTCCCGGCCGAGTGCGCAATTGCGCACGGGGGCCGGGACCCATAACCACCGGCCGCAATTGCTTTTACGCGCTGATCGTTATCTTTCTTTCCAACAACATTGGCCGCGGCGTATGGGTCCCGGCCCCCCGTGCGCAATTGCGCACTAGGCCGGGACGACAACGGAAACGCTGCGCTCCAATCCGCCTTAGGGACCACGGACCATTCACGTGATTCAAATCACGGAAATTGAATCGCCGTGGTCTCACCCTGGCCCGGATGAATCGAGGGATGATCCTTCTTTCTTATCCAACGGAGCAGAACATGAATACGCGGAAAGATGAACTCGGCTGCCTGGAGAGCACGGTCGAATTGTCAGTTGCCGACCTCGACCAGGTGAGCGGCGGACGGCGCGCGATCGAAGGCGAGATCCAGTACCTGAATTGGGTCAAACAGTTTTATTCCCCCTGGGCGAACATCAACTTCGGCGGCGGCCGGACGATGGTCGCCTAACGCGTAACGGGTAGGGCGGATTACGCTTCGCTCCAATCCGCCTTACGAGTTTCGGCAAGGGCCGCCGTAACGTCAGGTTTGATGTGGTCAGGCTGGAACGAGCCGACGGCGCGGCAGAAGCCGCTCAGCCATTGTGCGCCCAAAATTGATAGAGGGACGTTCGACAGTGCGATAGAATATCTCGGAGGCACAAAGAGCGATAATTGCAGCCAAAGCCACGATGTAAATCATCGGAATCGTCGTATTGAGAAGGTGTGCAGCCGCGATCAAAATGGGCACATGGATCAGGTAAAGGCTGTAAGAAATCTTTCCAAGCCAAAGGGGGACCGAAGCGGTAAGTGCGTCGCGGACCTTCACATCGGCAAAACTTAAAGCGACGAGCAGAGCGGAACCGACTGCAGTCGGTATCCCCCCGAAGTGTATCGGATTTACCGAAAACGGAATGAGCGCCGCGCACCATAATCCCAGTCTGGCCCGTCCGCTCAATGCCTGAGAGACCTTTATAATCTGCGACGAGTTCTCGGCGAGCACAGCACCCACGACAAACAGATAAAGGTACTTTCCCGTCTGAAACGGATTGAAGAGCCAGTCGGGCGAAAAGCTTCTCTCAATGTAGAAGCAGGCTGCCGAAATAAGAGCTCCTAGCGCCATGGCCACGCGCCAGTCTCGTTTGACCGCAACAGCGATGACCGGAAAGATCAGTGACAACCTCAGTTCGATGACAAGGCTCCACATCACGTTGTCGAGCGACTGCCACGCCTGCACGTCGGTCATTGCCAGATGGGCCAAAACCACGGACCAGATAGGGCGGAGGTGCCAGCTGTATTCGTTTGCCCAGTTGCCCACATCGAGCATAGGCCCCGCCGGGTTGACCAGATACCAAAGAGCCGCCGAGATCAGGATGGCAACGCAGAATGGCGGATAGATCCGCAAGAATCGTTTGGCTGCAAAAGACCAGTAGGAGCCGCCGTCTCGTGAGGTCAGCGCGAGGTAGAGAACAAGGCCGCTTAGAATAAAGAACACGGTGACGGCAGATTCGCCCGCAATCAAAACCCTCAAAGGAGAGTATTTGATCCAGGCCGGCGTTTCCGGAAACATCAGTCGCATGTGAGACGCTACAACGATCAACGCAGCGATACCTCGCAATGAGTCCAGCGATCCGATTCTCATCACGGTTTGCACATCCCTTGCTGCGGCCGCAGGCGGTACGCCCTATCCGGATGTTGGTTTAGCGCGACAAAGCGGCACGGTCCCTATGACCTCACAGTTAACCCTAACCAGCTGGCTCGAATCACTGGTCTGCTAACGTTCCGAAGTTTGCCTTCATTGCCTGTTGATTACGCTGACAGCGCGGTAGGGCGGATTAGCCCAACGGGTCCGCGCAAGGCGCGGCCCGATGACAGGCTCCGGCGTAATCCGCCACTTTTTGGAAAACACGTAACGGCGGATTACGCTCCGCTAATCCGCCGTGCCAGCCAAAACTGGGTGTTGAAATCACGCACAGCTTGTTCCGCAGGGAACAGCGCGAGCGGGGCTAGTCCGTCATTGTCCTGATCAGCCCCGAAGCGATCATGCAGCGGGCCGCAAACAGGAGCGTAAAATGGAACGAGCAAATTTGAATGCAAAGTACCCAAAAACCCGCGTGTTGACGGACGCAGATCTCGATAACGTGGCCGGGGGGTTCATTTTTACAATTGGAGGAAAGACATACCAGTCGAGCCTGCAGGAAACGACGGATAGATATATTCATCGGCACACAAAATAGGTAAGCCGCGGGCATCCGAGATGGTCCCAGCTTTCTTCGGGCTGGGGCCATTTGGGAATGATCTGGCGCTGTGGCGTTTCCCGAACCGGAGATTGCATGCAGCGCGGTAGGGCGGATTAGCGAAGCGTAATCCGCCGTTCTCGTAGCAAACAAGGCGGCGGATTACGCCTTCGGCTCCAATCCGCCCTACGAGCTACTCAGCGTTCGGAAGTTCGCCGTCCTTATGTATACCTGTCCAGACTTCTTGTTCGAGCGAAGGCTTTTCCACTTTGAGCGAGGCGAACTTATCCTTTGGCGTCGACTGTAAAGCGCTGAACACGGCGAAGCGGTGGGCACCGTCAATAAGGCTTAATCCCTCGGGCCTACGCATGACAAGCGGTGTTGCGGGAAACGTACCGGTGTTTAGCATATAGCGAAAAATGTTGTCCCAGCGGCGTTTGGTGCTCGCGCTCGGCGCGCCGCCCGAGATCTCTTTGCGAATGTCCAATACGTCCGCCCGTGCTTTCGGGGTGAGTTCCGAGAGTCCGCAGTCCGTTTTTTCTAGGGCCCAGGTGACGTTCTGCCACCATGACAACGGTCGTTGCCCGAGGAGTCGGCCCCAGCGATGGTTGCCGTATGGTTCGGGCGGCGGCCAACCCATGCCAGGGTCGTTCGCGAATTCGATCAACCACGGATCGATCACGGCATCGGGCCAATTCGGGAAATCCTTTTGGATGTCGGCGACGGTCACTATCGAGGTCTCTCCAGAGACTTGTTCAGCGCATTCCGTCTTGGGTGCCGCGCGCTTCACATTCAGGCACCCGTCCTGCGTTGCAGCGGTGCATGGCTGAATGTAGTAGTGGCCGCAAAATTCGCATTCTGAGGCACGCGGGCGCGATTTTCCGGTCTCTTGTCCCACAGTTAACCTCGATCGCGGTCCGGAATAAACGAGTAGGGCGGGTTAGCGAAGCGTAACCCGCCCTACGAGCTGAAGACATCCGAGGTGAGCGGTCCGCCCCAACTGTAGGAAAATCCGGCCCCAGTCAGGAGAATGAAGGTCATGGCTTAACCGGCCTTGGCATGTTGTACAGCAAAAGGGTGACGATGATGTCCCGCTGCTTATCCTCGGGATGGCTGAAGATGTACCTGAGCCTAGTTTCACTCTCGTTGGTTGGCCCTGATTTGTAGTGCTGATGATCCTTCATCGCACGCTGAGCCTCTGAAATGACATTCGTGAAGTCGAGGTTACGGTTGAAGATGATGAGGGCTGTCCTCGTGTCCCTCCAAGTTGTGTATCCCAAGAGCTGGTCGACCGTTTTCTTCATGGCCTCGTAGCCGCCCCAGAACTTACACTCGGCCACAAAGACGTTCTTGTTCTCATGCCTGATGAGAATGTCCGTATCGCCGATGTGATTGAAGGTCTCGCCCGTGGCCTCGCCCTGGTACTGGCCATTCAACTGAACGAGGTAGTGTACCCTGATGTGTTCTTCCCCAACGCCGATGAAAACGGAAGGGCTGCGCTCCATCACGAGCGACATGCTTTCGCAGATTTTCAGGATGTTCTGGTAGTCGACCTCGTCGAGGATATAGGACTTATCGACCTTGACCGGCTTCGGAGTGAGCTGCTTGGGCTTCTCGGGAAGTTTGAACGTCTCGGGTGCATTGGCCAATCGCCTCAGGGGATACTTCAGGCCTTGGGTCGTCTGCCGAGTTTTCTTCGCGATCTCAATCCGGTGAGCTAGTCGGGCAACGATCACATCGCGAAGGGCGGCGTTGAACGGCGTGACGTTCTTCGCGACTCGGGCGATCCCGTCCTCAAGCGTCGCAAGGTTGGCGTCGAACTGTTGATTAATGGACTCGGAGGTGTGCCATGCGCCGCCGGCGGTGAAGACAACCTCGGTCTTGGATACGGTGGCATGCGCCGGGTTCGGGGGCGGGGGTAGCGGCATGTAATGAAACAGATACTCGTCGCCCGTGTAGGGGACATGGAGCGAATAGATTCGACCCTTCACCCCCGGCTGCTGGTCGAAATCGGGGTTCGGGGTCCGGTATTCCGGGACGTAACCATCAACCCAGTCGCTCCCGATGTTGTCTTTGTCCAACACAGGCGTCTTGACGGCGAATTTATCGTATACGCTGTCGGCTAGATCCTCGATGGGGTGGCCCAGCACATAGTCATCGCTGAAACTCGCGATTTCACTTTCGGCATTTCCTTGCACATTTTTGAGGGCTACCTGGACATCGGCGCCCGAAAACAGGAGGGCCATTCAAAATCTCGCAGCGGTTAAGGCAGTATCTGACGAACTTTGAGTGCAAAGAAAACGAGCCAGCTGCCAATACTCAAGACCGATAATGTGAAAGCGGTGACGCGGTTGGTCCGGCTATCCAAGAGACGGTCGATCATCACGCCAATTCCTTTGGCGGAAGTCTTCAACTTTCCTGCAATCATCTGCCTGATGGCATAGGCAAAAAACTGAACCTTACTGATAGTGGACAGGTGCATTCGGATGTAGTCTTGGTTCGCAAAGCATTGAGACTCTTGTTCACCGGTCAAATAGTCCTTAGGCATCTCGCCTTGCATGTGGATCAGGTTCGGCATCTGCTTGTGCGGGACATAAAGGTCTCCGTATTTATCCCGCAGCATATCGTTGAGATTTACGCGGCTCTCAACCGGAATATCGGTAGCCTTCTTTCCCGTCAGCACCTCGTACCGGTGCGAGAGATGCTCGAACCCAAAGACCACGCTTCGCATATTCCAGTGAATCCAACAGAGGTGCGCCCGGGGAGCGGCGAAGTTATAGAACTGGCGAAGCATCTCGGCTTCGATGGTGTCGTATTGGGCAACGACATTCTGCTTGGGGATATTTAGAATGTCGGCGACCGTGTGGATGGCAAAGCTGGTGATCTGCCCCGTCGCGTAATGAATCGCCACGATCGAGGTGATCCGGGGAGCGTTGCCCTGTATTGTCTTGTCGTACAGGCTCTCCGACGAATAATGAACGATGTAGTATTTCTCGGGACGTTCTTTTATCTCTTTGAGAAATTGAGCAGATTTGGCCACCGACTCCCCCAGGCTAGGCGAATGCCAATCTCTAGCATGGATTGCAGCCGCGTGTTGGCAAAGCCTCATTGCGTAACGGGTTGTTAAGCGACGTTTTTTTCACCCGTTCAAAAGTAACGTAGGGAGGTAGTCGTGTGACTACCTCCCTATCGCGTGGATGCCCGGGTCAAGCCCGGGCATGACGATTGCTAACCGCTCAACTGCACCCCGTCGTGGACCCACACGTATCGCACTTCATGCACGTCCCGTTGCGGACGAGAGTAAAGTTGCCGCACTCGCCGCACATCTCGCCTTCGTAGCCGCGCGCCTTGGCTTCGGCGCGGCGTTCGGCTTTGGTCACGGTGGGCTGGGCGGCTTGCGCTGCTCCCGCCTTGCTCCACTGCAACGCTTCCAGCTTTTCTGTCGGCGACAGGTCGTGCTGGGCTTCCTGCTTCAGCGCGACGGCGCCTTCGACGGCGTCGGCTGCGCGGGAGGTTGCGCCGTGGGCGGCCAGCGAGGTGACGCGGGAGCCGCCTGTCGGCGCCTGGTCGGAGCCAGAGGAGACGGCGGTCGAGCCGCCGCGCATCACAACCAGATTATCCGTGCGCGAGCGGGTGAGGCCCTTGGACAGATATTTGGTGGCCTGGTGGTGGCCCTGGCTGCCGTCCGGCTCCTTGCCTTCCTCGACGCCCTTGCCGAGCGCGTCGAAATTCGACTCGGAGGGATCGACATGGGCGAGGTCGAAGCGGCTCATGTAGCTGACCGCAAGTTCCCGGAACACGTAGTCGAGGATCGAGGTCGCGTACTTGATTGAGTCGTTGCCCTGCACCGGACCCGCCGGCTCGAAGCGGGTGAAGGTGAAAGCGTCGACATATTCTTCCAGCGGCACGCCATATTGCAGGCCGAGCGAGACCGCGATCGCGAAGTTGTTGATGAAGGAGCGCAACGCCGCGCCTTCCTTGTGCATGTCGATGAAGATCTCGCCGATCCGGCCGTCGTCATATTCGCCGGTGCGGAGATAAACCTTATGCCCGCCGACGACCGCCTTCTGGGTGTAGCCCTTGCGGCGATCCGGCATCTTCTCGCGCTCGCGCATCACGACGATACGCTCGACCAGTTTTTCGACGATCTTTTCCGAGACCTGCGCGGTGCGCGCCGCCATCGGCTTGTCGTAATACGCGTCGGTCGCATCATCCTCGTCGTCATCATCGCTGATGAGCTGCGAGTTCAGCGGCTGCGACAGTTTTGAGCCGTCGCGGTAGAGCGCGTTGGCCTTCAGCGCCAGTTTCCAGGACAGCAAATACGCCGACTTGCAATCCTCGACGGTGGCGTCGTTCGGCATGTTGATGGTCTTGGAGATCGCACCCGAGATGAACGGCTGTGAGGCCGCCATCATGCGGATGTGGCTCTCCACGGACAGATAGCGCTTGCCGATCTTGCCGCAGGGGTTGGCGCAGTCGAACACCGCATAATGTTCTGCCTTGAGGTGTGGAGCTCCCTCGACCGTCATCGCGCCGCAGATGTGCACGTTGGCGGCTTCGATCTCGCGCTTGGTGAAGCCGACGGCGGCGAGCAGGTCAAAGCCGGGGGCGGCGATCACTTCCGGCGCCAGCTTCAGCGTCTCGCGCAGGAATTCCTCACCAAAGGTCCACTTGTTGAAGGCGAACTTGATGTCGAAGGCGGTCGGCAGCGCGGCTTCCACTTTTGCAAGCGCTTCGTCGGTGAAGCCCTTGGCCTTCAGGGTGGAGACGTTGACGCCGGGCGCGTTGGAGAGCGAGCCGTGGCCGACGGCATAGGCCTCGATCTCGGCGATATCAGCTTCGCGATAGCCGAGCGTGCGCAGCGCCACCGGGACAGCCTGGTTGATGATCTTCCAGTAGCCGCCGCCGGCGAGCTTCTTGAATTTCACCAGCGCGAAATCAGGCTCGATGCCGGTCGTGTCGCAATCCATCACGAGGCCGATGGTGCCGGTCGGCGCCACCACCGTGGTCTGCGCGTTGCGGTAGCCATGGGCTTCGCCGAGCTGGAGCGCGAGGTCCCAGGCGGCCTTGGCGTGCTCGACGATGTCGGTCTGCGGCACGCTGGCGTAATCCAGCGGCACCGGGTTGACGGCCAGCGCCTCGTAGCCACGGCTTTCACCGTGCGCGGCGCGGCGGTGGTTGCGGATCACGCGCAGCATGTGCTGGGCGTTCTTCTTGTAGCCGGGGAAGGGGCCGAGCTCTTTCGCCATCTCGGCCGAGGTCGCGTACGACACGCCGGTCATGATCGCGGTCAGCGCGCCGCACAGCGCGCGGCCTTCCTTGGAGTCGTAGGGCAGGCCCATGGTCATCAGGAGGCCGCCGATGTTGGCAAAGCCGAGGCCCAGCGTGCGGAACTCGTAGGAGAGTTCGGCGATCGCCTTCGACGGGAACTGCGCCATCATCACGGAGATTTCGAGGACGACGGTCCAGAGCCGGCAGAGGTGCTCATACGCCTCGACGTCGAAGCGTTTTGTCGTGGTCGAGTAGAACGTGATCAGGTTCGCGGACGCCAGATTGCAGGCGGTGTCGTCCAGGAACATGTATTCCGAGCACGGATTGGAGGCGCGGATGTCGCCGGACGCCTTGCAGGTGTGCCAGTCGTTCATGGTGGTGTTGAAGTGCAGGCCGGGATCGGCCGACGCCCAGGCGGCGTGACCGATTTTTTCCCAGAGATCGCGGGCCTTGAGAGTCTTCGTCACCTTCTTGCTGGTGCGGCCGATCAGATTCCAGTCGCCATCGGTTTCGACCGCGCGCAGGAAATCGTCCTTCAGCGAGACCGAGTTGTTGGAGTTCTGGCCTGACACGGTGAGGTAGGCTTCCGAATCCCAGTCGGTGTCGTAGGTCGGGAAGTCGATGTCCTTGTAGCCTTGCTTGGCAAACTGGATCACGCGCTTGATGACGTTGTCGGACACCAGCGCGCGGCGCGCGAGCTTGATTTCGCGGCGCAGGGCAGGGTTCTTTTCGGGATCGAAGCAGTCGTCGCCGGAGCCTTCGCAATTGACGCAGGCTTTCAGCACGGCCTTGAGGTGCTTCTGGTTGATCTTGGAGCCGGTGACCAGCGCCGCAACCTTCTGCTCCTCCTTCACCTTCCAGTCGATATAGGTCTCGATGTCGGGGTGATCGGCGTCGACCACGACCATCTTGGCCGCGCGGCGCGTGGTGCCGCCGGACTTGATCGCGCCGGCCGCGCGGTCGCCGATCTTGAGGAAGCTCATCAGGCCGGACGAGCGGCCGCCGCCGGACAGGCGCTCGCCTTCGCCGCGCAGGCGCGAGAAGTTGGAGCCGGTGCCGGAGCCGTATTTGAACAGCCGGGCTTCGCGGACCCAGAGGTCCATGATGCCGCCCTCGTTGACGAGGTCGTCATCGACGCCCTGGATGAAGCAGGCATGCGGCTGCGGATGCTCGTAGGCCGATTTTGACTTCGTCAGCTTGCCGGTCTTCCAGTCGACATAGTAGTGGCCCTGGCCGGGGCCATCGACGCCGTAGGCCCAATGCAAACCGGTGTTGAACCACTGCGGCGAGTTCGGCGCGACCATCTGCTTGGCGAGCATGAAGCGCAGCTCGTCGAAGAACGCCTGCGCGTCTTCTTCGCTCGAGAAATAGCTGCCCTTCCAGCCCCAATAGGTCCAGCAGCCGGCGAGGCGGTCGAATACCTGTTTGGCCGAGAGTTCGCTGACGAAGCGCTCGTTCTCAGGCAGCAGGGCCAGAGCTTCGGTGTCGGGAACCGAGCGCCACAGCCAGGACGGCACGGTCTCTTCCTCGACCTTCTTCAAGCGTGCGGCCACACCCGCCTTGCGGAAATATTTTTGCGCCAGGACGTCGGAGGCGACCTGCGACCAGAACTGCGGCACCTCGACGTTTTCCAGCCGGAACACGATCGAACCATCGGGATTGCGGATCTCCGATGTCGTTAATCTGAAATCAATCCCTGCGTAGGGTGACTGGCCTTGAGTCGTGTTGCGCCGTTCGATTCGCATGGTCGTGCCCCGTCTTCTTCTGACCGGTCCGCATTGTCGCGGGTTCCGGAATGTTATCCTTGAGCGGACCTCCCGAACCATGGCTGCCAGTTGCAACCCTGATCCCTTGATCCGCAGCTCAACCGGTGAACCCGGTCTGTCTCTCTGGCACTTGCTGGGGGTCCCGATCCGGGCCTTCCAGGTCATGCAATCAACGCCCCAACGCTTCACTTGTGGGCCTATTCCAGCCCGCTTTTTTCGGGCCTTGCGGCCCTGTTTTCGCGCCCCGAACTGCCCGTTTTTGAGGGCAGAAAAGTCCTCTCCCGCGGCCTTAACCGGCGGGCGGAGTGGTCGTTTCGGAACCCTTTTGGGATGACCGGCGGGGACCCAAAACACACTCGCGCCGAACAGGAAGAAAGCTAGGCCAAGTCCGTTACGCCCGTCAAGGACTAGTACGAGTTCCTGAATCAAATACTAAATATGGTGGAAAGAGGGGGATAACAGGGGGTGATCTCGCGCCTGTGATCGGTCCAAGTATCAGTGAGTCCTCACAGATTCGACAAGGAAAAAAAGTTGCCGGCCTGTGGAGCGCGGCCTTCTCCCGGCTGTTCACAGGACAAGTATTTATTCGCGTCTTTCGGGCCTTCCGGGATTGCGCTTTGGAGACTCACGTAAGGCTACGGAGAACTCCACCCTGGCATGCCGGCGAGCCGATGGTCGCCGCCGCCGATAAGGGCCAAAGTCGCCGCCGATTCCCCCGGCTGATTCTTGAGCCGATTCTCTTTTCTCCGATTCCCTTTCGGTCCTTGCCGGTCGTTCATGACAGACCCTGTGTCACCAGCTGCGCGTGCGCGTATCGCACCCGCCGGCCTCATGTTCCTCGCCATCACCTCGGTGGGCTGGGGCTTTAACTGGCCGGTCACAAAATTCCTGCTCGGCGAACTGCCGCCGCTGACCTTGCGCGGCGTCACCGGCGTGATCGGGGCCTTGCTGCTGGCGGCGCTGGCGCTGCTGCGGGGGCAGACTCTGCGGGTCGACCGGGCGCTGTGGCCGCGGCTGCTGCTGGCGGCGCTCCTCAACGTCACCGGCTGGATGGTGCTGATGGGGCTGGCGCTGCTGTGGCTGCCGGCCAGCGAAACCGCGCTGATCGCCTACACGATGCCGGTCTGGGCCTCGCTATTGGCCTGGCCGGTGCTGGGCGAGCGGCCGACATTATTGCGCACGGTCTCGCTGGTGATGGCGTTCGCCGGGTTAGCTGCCATCATGGGCGGCAATGGTGTGACGGCGTCCGCGGCCAAACTGCCGGGGATCGTGATGGCGCTGGCCGGCTCGATCGGCTTTGCGCTCGGCACGGTGCTGGCCAAGAAACTGCCGCTCGACATGCCGCCGATCCCGGCCGCCGCGTGGCAGATCGGGCTTGGCTGTTTTCCGGTCGCCATTGTCGGCCTCGCGATCGAGACCACGGATCTGGGCAAGGTCAGCCAGATCGGCTGGTGGCTGCTGATCTACTCCACCGTCATCCAGTTCTGCATCGCCTATGTCAGCTGGTTTGCCGCGCTGTCGCGGCTGCCGGCCTCGGTTGCCGCCATCGGCACCATGGCGGTGCCGGTGATCGGCGTGGTGGCCTCGGCGGCAGCCCTGGGCGAGCCGTTGGGATGGGTCCAGATCGTGGCGCTGCTGTTCACGCTGGCGGGCGTGGTGCTGGCGACGCGGTCGTAACGGCTCACAAGCCTCGTATCACTTGCTCTTACTTCTCGCGGCTCCACGGGAACAGATTGGCCGGGAAATCCGCCGCGTAGCGGTGTCCTTTGCGCAGGTGGGGTTCTTCCTCTTGTGGAGGATTGGGATCCGGCTCCACCACTTTCCGGTACAGATGCCAGGTGGCATGGCCGAGCACCGGCAGAACGACGGCCAGGCCAACGAACAGCGGCAGCGAACCGATCACCAGCAGCGCCGCGACAATCAGACCCCACGCGGCCATCGCAACCGGATTTTTCATCACGGCCCAGATCGACGTCCGGATCGCGTCTATCGCCGTCGCATGCCGGTCAAGCATCAACGGAAACGATACGACACTGACGCACAGCGCCACGACCGCGAACAGAAAACCGACGCCGCACCCGACGATGATGAGCGACCATCCTTCCGGCGTCGTCAGCACGCGCGTTGCGAAGTCAGGGATGCTCGCAGCCGGAGCGTGGCCGAAGATTGAAACGTAGATGGCGTTCGCTACGCCGATCCAGGCCCCGAACAGGACGAGCAGGAGAATGCCGAGTTCCAGCATGGCGCCGAAAGCGGGCGCGCGCAGCACGTGAAGTGCTTTCGATACGTCGACTTCCTCGCCGCGCTCGCGGCGGCGGCTGAGCTCGTACAAACCAATCGCGGCAAAGGGTCCAAGCAAGGCAAACCCGGCTGCCAGTGGAAACAGCAGAGGCAGTACTGAATAGCCAAGGACCATCCGGAACAGGGCAATACCGAGCACGGGATAGATCACGCACACGACCACCGCGTGGCTTGGCATTGCCTTGAAGTCTTCCCAGCCCAGGCGCAGCGCCTCGTGCAGGTCGGACAGTCCGATTTTGCGAATCGGATATGTGGCCGCGTCCCCGAAGACGTGGCGTCCAACTCTTGCGATGTTGTCGGAATACAGAGTGGCCATCGACGCACCTCCCGTGCTGAAAGTCGCGGCGATGCAACGGCGCGGTTTCCAGCCACGCGTGTCCGCCGCTATGTGCGAGAAACGCGATCGAGCCGAGTACCGGCAAACCCGAGGTCAACGAAGTAGCCGGACGAAACTTGTCGCGACCTGCAGAGCCAGATTAACGCGATTGGGATTAGGCAGCGCTCACGGTTCGGTGAAGTGTGCACGTTTGCAGTCATTTGCCCGGCCACTTGCTGCGTTGCGTCATCATCAAACGGTTGTGCCGGCTGACGCGCGCTTGCTTGCGGCATCAGTCTGGCGCCCCGACGAGGTAGTCCTCTATTGATTATTGATCTATTGACGCGTGGCTCGACGCGTACCATCTTACTTTCTGACGCCCCGGATCCGATGGTTAGCGGTCGTAACGTGTGCTCCGTGCCACGTCTGGATGTCGCGACCGGTCATATGGGCGAGGCAAGACGCACTGCGATGGCGCATGTGAAGTCGGCCATCGAGCAGGTGTGAGCTGCGCCCTTTAATCCGTCTCCGTTGCCTTGATTGGCAAGGAGGACTGAAGGATGGTTGTCGCACTCATACTGCTTCTGGTCGCAGTCGGCTCGGTGCTGTTTCACATCTACAGCCCGTGGTGGTGGACGCCGATCGCCACCAACTGGAGCTACATCGACCACACCATCAGCATCACCTTCTGGATCACCGGAGCGGTGTTCTTCGCGGTCATCGCCTTCATGGCCTATTGCGTCTTCCGCTTTCATCACAAGGAGGGAAGGCGGGCAGCCTACAATCCCGAAAACAAGAAGCTCGAATGGTGGCTCACCATCGGGACTGCGGTCGGCGTCGGAGCCATGCTGGCGCCCGGCTTGGTGGTCTGGCACCAGTTCGTCACGGTTCCGGCTGATGCCACCGAGATCGAGGTCATGGGCCAGCAGTGGCAATGGAGCTTCCGCCTCCCGGGGAAGGATGGCCGGATGGGCACAACCAATGTCCGCAACATCAGTCCCGAAAACCCGATGGGCTTGAATCGCGACGATCCGAATGGACAAGACGACGTCGTGATCGAAAGCGGCGACTTGCACCTTCCGATCGGGAAGCCGGTCAAGGTTTTGCTCCGCTCCCTCGATGTCCTGCACAATTTCTATGTGCCCGAGTTCCGGGCCAAGATGGATATGGTTCCTGGCATGGTCACCTATTTCTGGATGACCCCGATCCGGACCGGAACGTTTGATGTGCTGTGCGCCGAGCTATGCGGCGTGGCGCACGCGCAGATGCGGGCCAAGGTCATCGTCCAGGAGGTGAGTGAATATCACGCCTGGCTGGAGCAGCAGCAGACGTTTGCAGAACTGTCGGGCCGAAATGCCGTGACGAAGGCGACGTACAAATCCGGCGGCGAGTAAGAAAGCGCCGCTGGGAAGATAGATCGGGCGCGTGAACTCATCGCCCCCGATGGAAACGACCAAGGAGGTTTTTCTATGGTCGATGTCCCATATGACGCACGCGCGGACGCGCCGCCTGCCGAAGTGCCGGAGGTTGAGCTCTATCATCCCAGAAGCTGGTGGACGCAGTATGTCTTTTCGCAGGACGCCAAAGTCATCGCCATCCAGTACTCGCTGACGGCGTCCGCAATCGGGCTGGTGGCCCTGGTACTGTCGTGGCTGATGCGACTGCAACTGGGATTTCCCGGCACGTTTTCCTTTATCGATGCAAGCCAATACCTCCAGTTCATCACCATGCACGGCATGATCATGGTGATCTATTTGCTCACGGCATTGTTCCTGGGCGGTTTCGGCAACTACCTTATCCCGCTGATGGTCGGCGCCCGGGACATGGTTTTCCCCTATGTGAACATGCTGAGCTACTGGATCTACCTGCTCGCAGTCCTGGTGTTGGCGTCGACCTTTTTCGTGCCTGGCGGGCCCACCGGCGCCGGCTGGACGCTCTACCCACCGCAGGCGGTTCTCTCCGGTACCCCCGGGCAGGATTGGGGCATCGTTCTCATGCTGGTCTCCCTGATCCTGTTCATCATCGGCTTCACCATGGGCGGGTTGAATTATGTGGTGACGGTGCTGCAGGCGCGCACACGCGGCATGACGTTGATGCGGATGCCCCTGACGGTGTGGGGCATATTCACGGCCACCGTGATGGCGCTGCTGGCCTTCCCCGCGCTGTTCGTCGCCTCGGTCATGATGCTGTTCGATCGTCTGCTGGGAACCAGCTTCTTCATGCCCGCACTCGTCGAGATGGGGCAGCAGATGAAGTATGGCGGGGGCAGCCCGATCCTGTTCCAGCACCTGTTCTGGTTCTTCGGTCATCCGGAAGTCTACATCGTCGCCTTGCCCGCCTTCGGCATCGTTTCGGATCTGATCAGCACCCACGCGCGAAAGAACATCTTCGGCTATCGCATGATGGTTTGGGCGATCGTGGGAATCGGCGCTCTCAGCTTCGTCGTATGGGCGCACCACATGTATGTGAGCGGCATGCATCCGAAATTCGGCTTCTTCTTCGCCACCACGACGCTCATCATCGCCATCCCGACCGCCATCAAGGTCTACAACTGGGTGCTAACCCTGTGGCGCGGCGACATTCATCTCACCGTCCCGATGCTGTTCGCCCTCGGCTTCATCATCACGTTCGTGAACGGCGGGCTCACGGGCCTCTTCCTCGGCAACGTCGTCGTGGACGTCCCGCTTTCGGATACCATGTTCGTCGTCGCGCATTTCCATATGGTGATGGGCGTGGCGCCAATCATGGTCGTGCTGGGGGCGATCTATCATTGGTACCCCAAGGTCACCGGGCGAATGCTGGATGACTGGATGGGCAAGTTTCATTTCTGGGTGACGTTCCTCGGCGCCTATCTGATCTTCTTCCCCATGCATTATATTGGACTGCTCGGCGTTCCGCGCCGGTATCACGACATCGGCGAGGCGGCGTTTATCCCGTCATCGACCCATACGCTCAATGCCTTTATCACCGTCATGGCTTTGATCGTGGGCTTCGCCCAGATGGTGTTCCTGTTCAACCTTGTCTGGAGCCTGTTCAAGGGCAGGCCTTCGGGTGGCAATCCATGGCGGGCGACAACACTGGAGTGGCAGACGCCGGAAACCCCGCCCGGCCACGGCAACTGGGGCAAGGAGCTCCCGGTGGTCTACCGATGGGCGTATGACTACAGCGTGCCCGGTGCCGCGCAGGACTTCATTCCGCAGAACCAGCCGCGGGTGACGCCGGCGCTTCAGGGAGCTGCGCCGTGAGCGCCATCATCCTGTTCATGGCGGTGATAACGGTCATCGTCGGATGGTGGCTCTCGCAGCAACGGCTGACAGCCAAACCCTGGCTGGAAGAAGGTTCGATCGATGATTTCCCGGGCACGGGTGCTATCACCTTGCCGGCAGCCAAGATCGGACTGGGCGTGTTTCTCGCTGTCGCCGGCTCGCTGTTCGCACTCTTCATCAGCGCTTACTCGATGCGCATGAACATGGCGGACTGGCGCACGATGCCCGTGCCTTCGCTGCTGTGGTTCAACACGGGCGTCCTGGTCCTGAGCAGTATTGCGCTGCAATGGGCACACGTGGCCGCGCACCGGAACAACATGGACGGTGTGATCGTCGGCCTCTGCGCCGGCGGCGCGTCCGCGGTTACATTCCTGATTGGGCAACTGCTGGCGTGGCAACAGCTGCGCGAAGCGGGTTATTTCGTCGCGTCCAATCCAGCCAATTCCTTTTTCTACATGATGACCGCGGCGCACGGGCTGCACCTGATGGGCGGTTTGGTGGCGCTCGGCAGAGCGACTGCCAGGGTGTGGCGCGGCGCCGAGATGGCCCAGTTACGCCTGAGCGTGGAGCTCTGCACGATCTACTGGCACTTCCTGCTGTTGGTCTGGCTGGTCTTGCTTGGTCTGCTGACGGGCTGGACGGACGATTTCGTCGACATCTGTCGCAGGTTGCTCACCTAGGAGAGACCAGATGGCAGAGACTGTGCTGACAAACCCTGGAGAATCGCCCGCGCGTGCCGCCGGCTTGCGGGGCGTTGCCGACGACTGGTCCTCGGATCAGCGCGCGTTCAAGAATGTCTCCTGGGGGAAGGCCATGATGTGGATCTTCCTCCTGAGCGACACCTTTATCTTCAGTTGTTTTTTGCTGTCCTACATGACCGCGCGAATGTCCACGACGGTGCCGTGGCCGAATCCGAGTGAGGTATTCGCTCTCACGATTGGCGGGCATCATATACCCCTCATCCTGATCGCCATCATGACCTTCGTCCTGATCTCTAGCAGCGGCACCATGGCGATGGCCGTCAATTTCGGTTACCGCCGCGATCGCGTCAAAACCGCAGTCTTGATGCTGGTCACAGCGGCGCTTGGCGCAACGTTCGTCGGAATGCAGGCCTTCGAATGGACCAAGCTGATCATGGAGGGCGTACGGCCCTGGGAAAACCCCTGGGGCGCGGCGCAGTTCGGCTCGAGCTTCTTCATGATCACCGGCTTCCACGGCACTCACGTGACGTTCGGCGTGATTTTCCTGATCGCCATCGCGCGAAAGGTCTGGCGGGGAGACTTCGACGTCGAAAGGCGCGGCTTCTTCACGAGCAGAAAGGGACACTACGAGATCGTCGAAATCATGGGCCTGTACTGGCACTTCGTCGATCTGGTGTGGGTGTTCATCTTTGCCTTCTTTTATCTTTGGTGAGGTCGGCGCATGACAAACGTGGCGGTACATCTGGAAGCCCAGCAACCTTCGCTGCACGCGCATGTGCATGACGTGCCCGCATCGGGAGCCACGCATACAAAGGGCCAGCAGCACCCGATCAAGCTCTATCTCGTGGTCTGGGGATGGCTGTTCGTCCTCAGCGCCTGCTCCTATCTCGTCGACTACTTTGGCTTCCATGGCTATCTCAGATGGTCGCTGATCCTGCTGTTCATGGTGTTGAAGGCCGGCTTGATCGTCGCCGTCTTCATGCACATGGCCTGGGAGCGGCTGGCCTTGAGCTATGCCATCCTGCTGCCGCCGGTGCTGGTGTTGGTGTTTGTGGCGATCATGGTGTTCGAATCCGACTACACGCACCTCATCCGGGTCGTGTTCTTCGCGCCTACGACGTAGGCGCCGTTGCCTCGTACCAAATGGAGGATGGCCATGACCACATATGTCATGCTTGCAAACTGGACCGAGCAAGGCATTCTGAAGGTGAAGGACTCGCCAAGCCGTCTGGACGCAGCAAAGAAAGCGCTCAAGGACATGAGCGGCGAGTTCAAATTGTTTTTCCTTACCATGGGCGACTTTGACATCGTCGCGATCTACGAAGCTCCTGATGACGCCGTGGCAGCACGTTTCAGCCTGCAACTGGGCATGCAGGGAAACATCCGGACGCGCACGCTGAAAGCGTTTCCTGAAACAGCCTATCGGGAAATCATCAAATCGCTGGGTTAGACGGCACAAAGGTGTGCTCGTGAATAGCCGCGGATTTTCAAGGTCTGGTTTTGCAAAAGGATCGTTCAGCGCAATTGCATCATGTTTTAATACGCAGCCGTCGCCATGGCGCCGGCAAGGGGAGGCATTAATCTCATGCAAATCAATCGTTCAATTCCCCTTCGCGGGAGCTATGCCAGCATCGGGGACTATGTCGCGCTGACGAAACCGCGCGTGATGTCGCTGGTCGTCTTTACCGCACTGGTTGGTCTCATGGTCGCACCAGGCGGCATCGATCCCTTCGCCGGTGCCGTTGCTCTTCTTTGCATCGCTGCCGGAGCTGGCGCCGCAGGTGCGCTCAATATGTGGTACGACGCCGACATCGATGCGCTGATGGCGCGTACCGCCATGCGTCCGATTCCCAGCGGCCGTGTATCGCGCTCGGAAGCATTGGTCTTCGGATTGATACTTGGAATGGGCGCCATTCTGGCCCTCGGCACTTTGCTGAACATGGCCGCGGCCGCGCTGCTGGCTTTCACAATCTTCTTCTATGTCGTCGTCTACACGATGTGGCTCAAACGCCGAACACCGCAAAATATCGTCATTGGCGGTGCGGCCGGCGCGCTGCCTCCGGTGATCGGCTGGGTTGCGGCAACCGGAAATGTCGGGCTCGAGCCGCTCATCCTGTTCCTGATCATCTTCCTTTGGACGCCGCCGCACTTCTGGGCATTGTCGCTTAATCTTGCCGGGGAATATGCCAGCGCCGGTGTGCCGATGTTGCCGGTCGTCGCCGGCAAGGCCGAAACAAAGCGCCAGATTCTTCTCTACAGCGTTGTTCTGGCTCCGATCTCGGTGATCCCCTGGGTACTGGGGTTCGCGGGAGCGATCTATGGCGCGGCTGCGGCGATGCTTGGAGCGATCTTGATTGTTCTCGCATGGCAGGTACGTCGGAGCGACGACAAGGAAAGGCGGCCCGCGCGTCGCCTGTTCGTGTTTTCGATGCTCTATCTGGTCCTGCTTTTTGGTGTGTTGCTGATGAATGCTGTTCCCTCCGTTCAGTCCCACTAGGACGCGGACTCTCGCTAAGCTCCTTCGTAGAACTGGCGATTGCCCCGCCGGCCCCGCGTGGTCCAGCGAAGCCAGCCGGAAAGCGAGGTCGGCGTTTGCTTTCCGAGGTAAGGCATGTCGGCGGCCAGCAGCTTGCGCGCGTCCATGTAGGCCGCGGTCTCTCCGTACAGCGCCTCGATATGCGCCAGCTCGTCGAGGGCGCCGAGGTCGCATTGCGACGATGAGGTCAGCAGCGGCAGGGTGAAGTAGTGGCGAACCCAGTAGTTGCTTTCGTAGGCGTCGCGCCACGCGGCCTGGGTCCGAAACAGGGGCGAGAACCCGAGCCGCTGCACGATCTCGTCCAGGTGCCTTTCGGTCGCCTTGTTGCCGGGTGCGACGGCGGGCTCGCGGCCGATGAACGGGCCCAGCAGGCTCCGCGGCAGCGCCATCCAGGCAGGCCGACGCGCGAGGCGGCGCTCCCGGACAGCGTCCGCATAGTCATGCACGCTGTGGAGCACTTCGAACCGGTTGAGCGCGAGCTCGCTGCGGCGGTAGAAGCCTCTATCGATGTTTGTCGCAATGCCTTGGAGAAGCCCTTCGTCGCCCTTGAACCCCGACTCGTTGGCGTCTCGTTTGACGTAGAACCCCGGCTGACAAGCCCAGAAAATCCAGGCGGCGATGGCGATGTCGCAGTCGGGATCGTCGATCATGCGCTGCCTCATCGACTCCCCACCGTCCCAGACCATGCTCTTCAAAAACATGAGCCACGTGCCCTGGGGCTGCGACGGTAGCCACGCCTCGATCTCGGCGCGGTAGTCTCGCTCGCGGGACCCATCCTTATACGCCACATAGATGACGGGGATTGTGCTTGTTTCAGCCATGGCCCACCTGCTTGCGAAGCGGTCGCGAAGGCCGAAGCCTAGCAAGCCGGGGGTTACGAAACGGTTGGCGCCTACGGGGCGCTGTTCATTGTTTGCAAGCGCACCCGTGGCGAGGCTAGAAACCCGATCCCGACACCAACAGAATTGCTCCGATCACCATAAGGAGAATGCCCGGCCAGTTCGTTCCCAGGCCCAGGAATCGGAGGCTGCGCCGTGGCGGCTCCAGAGTACCGCGAACCGGCCGGGAGGAGTCCGGGCCGCTGAGCGATCCCCGCCAAATAGCGGTGCGTGCCATGTACAACATTCCGCCGAGAACGAGCAGCGCGCCAAGTCCCATGAGGAACATTTTCGCCTCTCAGTTCATGGTTGCCACGTACAACAGAACCAGGATTCAAGCGCCAGGTGGTAGGATTCGTTCCGGGCTACGCGCTAATGAGTCCGCCCGGTTCTGCTTCAATCTGAACCGATAAGGCCCCTAGTCCAGCGCCTGGCGGATCATTTTTGCCAGTTGCGACTTGCGATAGGGCTTGCTCAGCAGCAAGACGCCGGGGTCGAGCCGCCCCTGGTGCACGATCGCGTTGTCGGTATATCCAGAGGTATACAGCACTCTTATACCGGGCCGGTGTTTGACGACTTCGTCGGCAAGCTGCCTGCCGGACATGCCGTTGGGCAGGATCACGTCGGTGAAGAGCAGGTCAAATGGCAATCCGTTTTTCACGGCCTGCAGTGCCGAGGGACCGTCTGATGTATCGAGGGTCTGGTAGCCGAGGGTCTGCAACTGCGTGGTGACGAAGTTGCGCACCAGCTCATCGTCTTCCACCACCAGGATGGTTTCGGCGCCGCCGACCAGCGGGGCGGCCGCGGCCACGGCCGCCGGCGCCTGGCCACGGGCGGGCGGCAGATAAAGCTTGATCGTGGTGCCGTGGCCTTCCTCGCTGTAGACCCGGATGTGGCCGCCGGACTGCTTGACGAAGCCGTAGACCATGCTCATGCCGAGGCCGGTGCCCTTGCCGACTTCCTTGGTGGTGAAGAACGGCTCGAACACCTTGTCCTGGATCTCCTTGGACATGCCGGTGCCGGTGTCGCTGACCGCCAGCATCACGTACGGGCCGGGCAGCACGTCGGGATTGGCCTGTGCATAGGCCTCGTCGAGCGTAACGTTGCGGGTCTCCAGCAACAGCTTGCCGCCTTCGGGCATCGCATCGCGGGCATTGATCGCCATGTTGAGCAGCGAGTTCGCCAGCTGCGAGGGATCGATATGCGCCGCCGCAACCTCCGGCTCGAGGATCGAGTCGATCTCGATGTGTTCGCCGAGGGTAGGGCGCAGCAGCTTGGCGATGTCGAGGACGGTGCCGTTGACGTCGATATTGCGCGGCTGAAGCGGTTGCCGGCGCGCGAATGCCAAGAGATGCTGGATCAGCTCGATGCAGCGTTCCGCCGCCACGTCGATCAGCTCGGCGGTTTTCCGCAGCGCCGGCTGGTCCTCGAGTGCGCCGACCAGCCTTTCGGTGGTGCCGGTGATGACGGTCAGCATGTTGTTGAAATCGTGGGCGACGCCGCCGGTCAGTTTGCCGATGGCGTCGAGTTTTTGCGACTGCTGCAGCTTGCGCTCGATTTCGCGCGTCGCGGTGATGTCATGATAGAGCAGCGCCGCGCCGCTGATGGCGCGCGACGCGTCGCGCAGCGGCCGGCCGCTGATGACGAGGTGAGCCGGCGCGCTGCCGCTCTTGGGCCGCACCACGATTTCGGTGGCGTCGAATTCCTCGCCGCGCAGCGCGCGCGCCGCCGGCATCTCCCGGGTGGGCAGCGGCGTGACGCCATCGGCACGAAAGACGGTGCTCAGCTGCCGCAGCAGTTCCACGGTCATGCCCGGGCGGTATCGCAGCATCTTTTCCGCGGCCGGGTTGGAGAGCAGCACGCGGCCCTTGATGTCGATGACAAGCACCGCCTCGGCCATGCTGTGAAAGGTGCTCTGCATCACTTCGGTCGAATGCCGGAGTTCCTCGTGGGCCGTGACCAGGTGCCCGGTGCGTTCGGCGACCGCGGCCTCCAGCGCCTCATTGGTGGCCTTGGTTGCAGTCAGGGAGTCTTGCAACTCACGGCGTGACCTGCCGGTCGAGCGCGTGAGGACGGTCGCAAGGATCAGGATCAGCAGCACGCAAGCCAGGTCAACCGCCAGCAGGAAGCCGCCGTTGGTTTCGGACTGGGTGCGCCGGAGCGTGAGACGCCTTCGCTCTTCGGCGACGGTCTTTGCCAGATTTTCGCCGATCGTCTCCGTCGCCTTGCGGTCCTCGTCATTGGCCAGCAATGCGGCGATTTTCGCCTGGTCGCCCGCATTCTTGAGCCTGATCAACTCGCCGCCCGTCACAATCTGGCGGGCCACCTGGGCCTTGGCTTGCTCGAGCAGCTGGGTTTGACCGGGATTGCCCTCGACGGTCTTGATCAGGTCATCGAAGGCCGGCAGGATTGCGTTACTGGACTCGTTATATTCCTTCACGAAGTCCGGGTTGCCGGTGAGCGCAAAGCCGCGCGCAGCACTTTCGGCGCGGCGCAGCAGCGGCCGGATATCCGAGATTCTCTTCAGCACTTCCAGGGCGTGGTCGACCGAAGCCGTGTCGGCCCGCGACTTCAGGTCGAGACCGATGGAAGCAGCACCGATAAGGAGGAGGATCGCGAGGCCGATTCCAAGGATGATACGCTGCGAAGGCATTGACGCTTTTATTTTCATCTTTTCGAGAGGCGCGCAGGCTGTATCGGTTTGGTGAGGCATTCGTTGACGCCGGTCAACAGCGCGTTGGGCGTGAACGGCTTGCGCAGGCAGCATGCCGCGCCGAGTTCGATGGTCAGCCGCAGCAAATCGGGCGCGCGGTCGGTATTGGCGAAGCCGTAGCCCGACATCGCAATGATCGGAACCTCGGGCCGGCGCTCGTGGAACGTCCGAATTGATTGAAACCCGCGCATCTGCGGCATGAAGACGTCGATCAGCATCACGTCGAAATCGGACGCTTCTAGCGCCTGCATCCCGGCCTCACCACCATCGGCAATGGTGACATCGAAACCCTGGCTCTGCAGACAAACTTCGATGGCAACGCAAACCATCGGGTCGTCATCGACCACGAGAACGCGCGGCACGAGGATTCCTTTTGCTCGGGCTGCAGTCGGCGACTCGCAAAACCCCTGACAAGGATTAAGTCGGAACGTTGACCAGCCGTCTGTATGATAGAGTGCATATAAGATTTGCCTAGAGGCGAATTCGGTAGTCTGTGTCAGAACGAGAACAAATGCGTCCCCGGTTCCGGATCTAAACCCGCCGTGTCCATACATCGCCCAGCGGGTCGTCCCCGAATGTCGCCGCTCGGCCTCATTGTCCTGTCGATCGCCTCGGTGGGCTGGGGCCTCAACTTCCCGATCATGAAACATCTGCTGACCGAGTGGCCGCCGCTGTCGTCGCGCGGCCTGTGCGGCATCGTCGGCGCTGCAGCCCTCGCGTTGATCGCGTTGGCGCGGCAGGAGACGCTCCGCGTTCCCAGAGGAATGTGGCTGCGGCTGTTGCTGGTTTCCACGTTGTCGCTCGGCGGCTGGGTTGCGTTCATGGGGCTCGCATTGCTGTGGCTGAGTGCCAGCGAGGCTGCGGTGCTCGGCATCTCGATCCCGGTCTGGGTGGCGTTTCTGGCGTGGCCGATCCTCGGCGAACGGCTGTCGCTGCTGCGTGCCCTTTCCCTGACGGTCGCGCTGGCCGGCATTGCGGTGCTGATCGGCGGCAGTGGCTTCGACGCCAGCGTCGAGAAGCTGCCGGGCATCCTGTGCGCCCTGGCGGGCGCCGTCTGCGTCGGGCTCGGCACCGTGCTGACCAAGCATTTTCCGCTTGCGATGCCGCCGCTGTCACTGGCCGCCTGGCAGATCGGCCTCGGCTGCCTGCCGATCGCGGTCATCGGGCTCGCCGTCGAACAGCCGCAGCTGGCGGCGCTCTCGGGGATCGGCTGGGCGTCGATGGTCTACATCACGCTGATCCAGTTTTGCCTGTGCTACGTCTGCTGGTTCGCAGCGCTGGAGCGGCTGCCGGCGGCGACCGCGTCGATCGGCACCCTGCTGGTACCGGTGGTCGGCGTGGTGGCGGCGGCGGCCATGCTGAATGAGCCGTTGGGCTTGCGCGAGGTCGCAGCCCTGGTGATCACGCTCGGCGGCGTCGCGGTGGCGCTGCGCGCATGAAAAGAGCGGCGCCCCGGAATGCGCCGCTCTTCCAATTCAGATTGACTGGCTAGCGTTACGGGCAGGGATGCCGCTGCCCGTCATAGCCGAGATAGGTTTGCGACCGGACATCGTAGGAGCGATATTTCTGCCTGCAGGAAGCAACCGTGTCGCCGCCGGGGACCACCGCCACCACGCCGTCATCGACATATTCGTCGCCGTAGTAGTAGGGATCGTTGTAGTAGCCGTAGCTGCTGCCGTAATAGCCAAGCCCGCTGCCGATAAAGGCGCCGGTTGCGAAACCGGGGTAGAAACCGCCGTGGCGATGGCGATGATGATGGCGATAGCCGCCGCCTTGATAGACGCCGCCGCCGCCGCTAAACCTCGGGCCGGGGGCCACACCGCCGCCGATGACGGCGCCGCCGCCGCCGCCACGAATGCCGCCTGCCATCGGTGGGGGTGCACCGCCGCCGCCTCGGAAGGCGCCGCCACCACCGCCACCAATCACCGCTCCGCCGCCGCCTCCGCGGAAACCACCGCCGCCGCCACCGATAGCTGCTCCGCCGCCGCCGCCACCCCCGATGGCTGCTCCGCCACCGCCACGGCCGCCGCCACCACCGCCTCCGCCGCCACCCCCGGCGCTAGGCGGGGCTTGCGCGAAGCTTGGGTTGGGCAGCACGGTCGGTGCAACGAGTGCCGCGATCGCTGCGGCAGAACATAAAACTTTCAAACTGATCATTGTCGGCTCCATCTCCGGGATACGGACCTAACCATTTCAGGAGAAAGGCGTTCCCGAGCCCGCGCACGGATCGTGCGCAGCGCTGAACCTGTCAGGCAGGAACTGTATGCCAAATGAACGGATCGTTCTGATTCCGCGACAATTGGACGCCAAAAACGGGCGCTAAGACGGACACGCCACGGTCTGGCCAAGGTCCGGCGGGGTCTGGGCGTAATTGGCGATCGCGTCTGGACAATCGGGCGCGCCGATGGCATCACCGGCCCACGCCTTCTCGAACCGGCCGAGCCCTCATGAAGCTGTTTCTGCTCAAAATATTCACCTGGTGGAACGGCCAGACCTTCGGCACCCAATTGTGGACGTGGCGGTTCGGCGAACTGGTCGGCCAGGACGAGCAGGGCAATACCTACTATCGCACCAAGGGCGGCAAGATCGATCCGACGCTCGGCTTCCAGCGGCGCTGGGTGGTCTACAACGGCTATGCCGAAGCGACGAGGGTGCCGCCGTCATGGCACGGCTGGCTGCATCACACCGTCGACGTCGCCCCGACCGAAGAGACCTACACCCCGCGCGAGTGGGAAAAGCCGCACCAGCCGAACCTGACCGGCACATCGGCGGCCTACCGTCCATCCGGCTCGACGCTGGCGAGCGGCCGCCGTCCGAAGGCGACCGGCGACTACCAGCCCTGGACGCCGGGAAGCTGAACCACCGCATCGGCGCGTCGCCTGCGCCTAGCCTCACATATTCTTCAACCACTGATCCGGGCTATTGCGTCGGAATGATATGTGTATCTACACTCATTTTCATGGCAACGCGCGAATTCGACACCACCGATTACATGGCCGCCGGCGGCTGCTTCTGCCTCGCGTCGCGGCAGGCCGCGCGGAAGATCACCCGGCTATACGATTCACACATGCAGGAATCCGGCATCCGTGCCACCCAGTTCACGATCCTGTCGCAACTGATGCTGCGCGGTGAAATGCCGGTCGGCAAGCTGGCCGGTTTTCTGGGAACGGAGCGCACCACGCTGACGCGCAATCTGGCGCTGCTCGAAACACAGAAATGGATTTCGACCAAGCCCGGCGAGGATCCCCGCGTGCGCATGATCGCCATCACCGCCCAGGGGCGGGGCGTCGTGCGCCGCAGCTTTCCCTATTGGGCGAAGGCGCAGGCCGAGGCCGGCAAGCTGCTCGGCGCCGACGGCCAGGCGGCCCTGAAAGTGTTGGGTTCTCGAAATCTGGGATGAATGGGACCGGCGTTTTTCGCCCGGCATTTGTGCGTCTTGATACGTGTAATTACACTTAAAAGGAGGCTGCGATGCTCGAACTGATTGGAACGACCGTTTTGACCGCCGTAATCGCGTTGAGCCTGAATGCCGCGATCACCATGATGCCGCTGTCGCCGCTGCAGAAACTGACGACGGTGACCATCGTGGGACTGTGGACTGGCCTGGCTATCGCGCTGGGGACCACCGGCATCTATGCCTCGACGGCGACACCGGTGCCTGTGGTCGGCGTCATGTTGGCCCTGCCGCTCGTAGCCATCGGTGCAGCGGCGCTGTTGTCGGCGCGCTTGCGTGAAACGCTGCTGGCGTTGCCGATGCGCCTCTTGCTCGGTCTCAATGCCCTTCGCATCCTGCCGGGCGCCTTCATCCTGTTGCTGGCGTCGCAGGGAAAACTAAGCGGACCATTTCCGCAATCGGCGGGATGGGGCGACATCATTGTCGGCGTCACCGCCATCCCGTTGATGCTGGTCGCGGCGCGCAACTTTGCCGGCAGCCGTCATGCGCTGCTGGCGTGGAACGTTCTCGGCACGCTCGATCTGGTGGAAGCGGTTGCGCTCGGCGTGTTGTCGGCGCCGGGATCGCCGCAACAGATCTTTGGCGGTGCGGTCGGCTCCACCGCAATGTGGTCGCTGCCGTGGTCGACCATTCCAACGCTGTTGGTGCCGTTCTACTTCATCACCCACGGCATCGTTTTCGCGCAGTTGCTGCAGGGCAAACGCCAGACGGATGCATTTGCTGCGTCGCAAGCGCGCCTGTGAATATCGGGAACAGCGGGGACGGTTGTTACGGTGTGCTTGCGCGCCGAACGCATTCGCCGTTCAATGAACCCATCTTACGGAGATGGGAAACCATCGCGTACGGTTCGGGCTCCAGTTCGCGACTGTCCCGATGAGCAGCGGCACCCGATCAGGATACGGCTGGGAGATAGGCCCCAGTGCAGAGGTTCTGAAATCGCCCGTCAATGTGGCGCCGCCGTAGGAAAGGAAAGGCCGTCTGGGCAACCAGGCGGCCTTTTTCTTGTGCCGTAGCGGAGGCGGCGCGTCACGTCATCCTTGCGGCCGCGCGGCCGATCATTTCGGTGCGGCGGGCTTGCGCGGGCGCGATCTTGTCTTTCATCAGCGCGAGGATTTCCGGCGGCGCGGTGTCGGGCGAGCCTGAATTGAACGGCGGCGCCGGGTTATATTCGAGCCGGAGCTGGATCGCTTCGGCGGTCCGCCGGTCGACCAGCAGCGACACCAGCGTCAGCGCAAAATCGATGCCCGCGGTGACGCCGCCGCCGGTGACGCGGTTGCGGTCGACGCAGACGCGGGTCCTGGTCGGTGTGGCGCCGAACGCGGAGAGAAACTCCATCGCGGTCCAGTGCGTCGCCGCTCGATATCCTTTCAGCAGGCCGGCCGCGCCCAGCACCAGCGATCCCGTGCAGACCGAGGTGATGTATTTGGCGCCATCCGCCTGCTTGCGCAGGAATGTCAGCATCTCCGCGTCATTGACCATATCATCGGTGCCGAAACCGCCGGGCACGCAGATGACGTCGAGCTGCGGGCAATCCGCAAAGGTCACCGTCGGCGTGATCGTCATCACCGAGTCGCTGGGCACAGGCTCGATGCGTTTCCAGATCAGATGCACCTGCGCGCCCGGTACGCTGGAGAACACCTGCAGCGGCCCGGTGAAATCGAGCTGGGTCACCTTTGGAAACAATACGAGACCGATCTGAAGCGGCGCCGACATGAGGACCTCCAACGTTTTGCGAGTTCCGGCCGCTCCCTGTCATTGCCGGGCTTGACCCGGCAATCCATCCACTTCGCAACTCTTGCGAAGGGTGATGGATGCCCGGATCAGGTCCGGGCATGACGACCGCGGCCTTGACTTGTGCATCCTGACATGATGGCCTTCTGTCAGAAATGCCATATTTCCCTCATTTAAGGACATAGCCTCAAATGATCGGTGTGCTGATCTTTCCGGACTTTCAGTTGCTCGATGCCGCGGGGCCGATTTCGGTGTTCGAAATCGCCGCGCGCTTCTCGGGTGCGGCGCCTGCGATCAGGACTTTGGCGGCGACGCCGGGTCCGGTGCGCAGCACCTCCGGCGTCGAGATGCTGGCGCGTGGCTTCAAACCTTCCAGCGCGATCACGACGCTGATCGTGGCGGGCGGCGAGGGCGTGCGAACGGCGGCGATCTGCCCGAAGACGCTGGCTTTCGTGCGTGCTTTGGCCAGGCGCGGCGTCCGCGTCGCCAGCGTTTGTTCCGGCGCTTACGTTCTGGCCGAGGCCGGTCTGCTCGACGGACGCCGCGCCACCACGCATTGGCAACGCACGCGGCACTTCGTGTCGGCCTATCCGAAAGTGAAGCTGGAAGCCGATCGGATCTACACGCGCGATGGCAATGTCTGGACCTCGGCGGGGATATCAGCGGGCATCGATCTTGCGCTCGCGATGGTCGTCGAGGATTACGGCGACGAGATCGCGCAGCGCACCGCAAAGCAGCTCGTGCTGTACCATCGCCGCAGCGGCGGCCAGTCGCAATTCTCCTCGCTGCTGGAATTGAAGTCGCCGACCGGACGGTTCGGACCGTTGCTGGCCTGGGCGCGCGAACATCTCGATGCTCCGCTCACGGTGGAGGACATGGCCGAGCAGGCCGGCATGAGTTCGCGGCATTTCACCCGCGCCTTCATTGCCGAGACCGGCACCACGCCGTCGAAGGCGGTCGAGCGGTTGCGGATCGAGGTGGCGCGGCAGCGCGTGCAGTCGTCCAGCGAGGCGATTGAACGCGTTGCCGAGACCACCGGCTTTCGCGATCCGGAACGGATGCGCCGCGCCTTCATCCGCGCGTTCGGCCAGCCGCCGCAATCGCTGCGCCGCGCGGCGCGCGCGGGGTGAGGCGCTGATGCGGCGAGATCAGCCGACATGATCCGGAAAGCGCACGAACGCGACGCGTCGGCGATCGCTGCGGTGAGCATCGAGGTCTGGATGAACACCTATCTTCGGAAGGGCATCAGTCCACACTTCGCAGACTATATTCTTTCGGAATTTACGACGCAGAATTTTTGCGATGCGATCGGTGATCCCAGCAAGGCGATCTGGGTCTCGGAGAACGGCACCGGAATTGACGGGTTCGTGACCGTGTGTTCATCGGCAACGCCGCCTTTGGCCGATTGCTCGCCGCTGGAAATCAAAACCCTCTTTGTTCGGCCGAGGCAGCAGTCGGGCGGAAGGGGCACCGCATTGTTGCACTGTGCGCTGGAGCATTGCCGGGACCTCGGCGGCGAGAGCGTCTGGTTGACGGTCAATGCCAGGAACAGCCGGGCGATCGGCTTCTATCTCAGGCATGGCTTCAACAAGATCGGCACCACGCATTTTTGGATCGGCGATCAGGCTTACGAAAACGACGTGATGAAGATCGATATCCGGCGTCCGCCCGCAGGGTAGGCCGCCGCAACGATCGCAGGTGCAATCGCCGCGGCGAATGGCGCGGTAGGCACACATCTCTATCGGCGGAAATCCAGCCGTCCCTCTGGAAAGCAGCCATCTATGCGCCTGTTGTCAACGATCAGGCCGATCCAGGGGCGGGTGATCGCGGGGCTGGAGAGGTTGATATATTTTCCGACCAGCTGCTGTGGGCCATCGCGTTTGGCATCGATCAGGCCTTTGCGCGCGCCGGAATCCCAGTCGAAATAGAGATAGACGCGATCTTGCGCTGCTTTCGCCTGGCCTCGGCCCTGTTTCCATTTGTCGGCAGAATCGCCAGCGATCGTGGGATCCGCGCCGCCATTCCAGCGGCTCGACCAATTTCCTTCGATCGTGCCCGGCAGGCTTGTGCCGTCAGCCGTGCCCCAGTTCGCTGCGTTCACATCGTCGGCGGCGCCTTCCAGCGTCGTACTGCCGGCAAATTGCCGGACATCAGCGTCATCGGGATCCGGGACATCCATGACGCCAAATGGATTTCGGGTGCCGGCTTTCGCCGCGGTGTTTCGATCTGCTTTGGGTTTCATCTGGTGTCCTCCAGCTGCAACAGCAGCCTCACGCCTGTTGGCGAAGGCCCGTTTCATGGTGCGGACATTTGCAAGTTGGATGCGCCGGCGACACCCGATTTCCGGAAAGCTATTTGCGGTGGACGCCTGTTTGCAGCGTGGGCTTCCTCAATTAAAGCGGCGCGTCGGGACGCCAGCCGAGGATGGCGAGCATGACGAAAAATCCGACGACGTAGGCGACGGCAATCGGCCAGCCCTGGGTGATCCATCGCCCGACAGATTTTGCCTCCGGATACATGTTCGCCAGGGCGACGCCCGCCGACGAGCCGAACCAGATCATCGATCCGCCGAAGCCGACGGCGTAGGCGAGATAGCCCCAATCATAACCGCCCTGTTTCAGCGCGAGCGCGGTCAGCGGAATATTGTCGAATACCGCGGAGACAAAGCCGAGGCCGAGCGCCGTCGGCCACGAGGCGGCGGGGAGTTTCTCGACCGGCATCATGGATGCCGCCGTCACCAGCGCCAGCAGGAAGATGGTGCCCTTGAAGGTTTCGGGCATCACCGACCAGTCCGGCTTGCGCAACGCCGCGGTCGAAAGGATCACCACCCACACCGCGATGCCGAGCACGGGGACGATGTCGAGCAGGGCCGGGAATTTCAGATTGGCAGTGATGTTGGCGGCCAGCGCGGCCGCGAGAATGGCGGCGACGATCAACACCCTGACAGAGTCGACCTTCCGGCCGCTCGGCGGATTCTTGACGATCGGCGAATAGCGCTGCTGCTGCAGCGACGCGGGCACGGCGAAGATCAGCATCGCGGCGATGGCGGCAATATAGGCCTCGACGACGGCGAGGGGACTGACCCCGGCGATCCACATCATGGTGGTCGTGGTGTCGCCGACGACGCTGCCGGCGCCTCCCGCATTCGAGGCCGCGACGATGGCCGCGAGATAGCCGATATGGACCTTGCCCTGGAAAACACTGCGCGCGACGGTGCCGCCGATCAGGGCGGCGGCGATATTGTCGAGGAAACTGGACAGCACGAACACCAGCACCAGGAGGATGACGCCGCCCTTCCAGTCGTCCGGCAGCAGCGCCGGCATCTCGTGGGGAATCCGGCTTTCCTCGAAATGCCGCGACAGCAGCGCAAATCCCATCAGCAGCAGGAACAGATTGGCCAGCGTCACCCATTCGTGCGCCATGTGGTGGCCGAGGCCACCAAGGCCGGCGCCGTATTTGAAGCCGGTGAAGATCAGCTTGTAGAGGATGATGGCCGCAAGCCCCGTCAACGCGACCGGCAGGGTGTGGTGATGAAACAGCGCGACGCCGAGCAGCGTGAGCGCGAACAGGATGAAGTCGACGGGTATTCCGAACAGGAGCATGGTCGCCGTCAATTCCTTCGCGCGGGCGAATTTGTCAATTCAGCGCCTTCAGCCAGATCGCGATCTCGGTGGCTGCGACGTTGGCCTGCTGCAGGAGCTTGCCCATGGTGAAGAAGCCGTGGAACTGGCCGGGGAAGTGCTTGTAGGTCACGGGCACGCCGGCTTCCTTCAACCGTGCGGCGTATTCGTCGCCTTCGTCGCGCAGCGGATCGCCGCCGGCGGTCAGCACATAGGCCGGCGGCAATCCGGCCAGCGTTTTCGCGCGCGCCGGTGAAGCCTGCCAATTATCGATGTCGGCGGGACCACTGAGATAGTGGTTGCAGAACCATTTGATGACGGAATGCGTCAGCAGAATGCTGGTCTCGGGCTCGCTGTGCGAGGGGTGCTTCATCGCAAAGTCCGTCGCGGGATAGATCAGCACCTGGCCGGCGAGCTTTGGCCCATCGCCGTCACGCGCCGCGAGCGCAACGACGGCCGCGAGATTGCCGCCGGCCGAGTCGCCGCCGACCATGACGCGCGCCGCGTCGATGCCGAGGTCTTTCGCATTGGCCGCGACCCATTTCGCCGCCGTGACGGCGTCGTCAACGGCGGCGGGGAATTTGTGCTCGGGGGCGAGGCGGTAGTCGATCGAAATCACGATCAACTCGCCTTCATGCGCGAGCTTGCGGCAGACCACGTCGTGGGAATCGAGATCGCCGATCACCCAGCCGCCGCCGTGATAGAACACCAGGCAGGGCGCAAGGCCGCCGGTCTTTCGCAGCGTCTTCGGCGTGTAGATGCGCCCCGGGATCGTGCCATGCGGGGCGGGGATTGAGAGCGGTTTTGCGGATTCCAGTTCCGGCGGTTCGGGATTGGAGACGGGCCGGCCGGCCAGATACATCTCGCGGGCCTGGGTCGGTGTTCCCGACTCATAAGGCGGGCGTCCGGCTTCCTGGAAGGCCTTGTAGACGGCGGCGGCATCGGGATCGAGAACGACGGGCATGGTGGCGCAGACCTCTGTTTTTTAGCCGTGTCATTCCGGGGCGATGCGAAGCATCGAACCCGGAATCTCGAGATTCCGGGTCTGGTCCTTCGGACCATCCCGGAATGACAGAATCCTAAGCGGCGGTGCGACCGCCGTCGACGGTGTAGGCGGAGCCGGTGACGTAGCTGGCCTCGTCGGACGCCAGGAACGCCACGACGGAGGCGACTTCGGAAGCCTGTCCGAGCCGCCGCGCCGGAATCCGGTCGACCATCTTTTCGATCGGCATCGGGGCATTGCCACCATTGCGCCCCTGATAGATCGTCGACAGCATCCGGCTGTCGATCAGGCCCGGACACACGCAATTGACGCGGACGCCGGTGCCCGTGCATTCCCAGGCCGCACTCTTGGTGAGGCCGATCACGGCGTGCTTGCTGGCGCTGTAGACCGCGATATGGGGCGATCCCATCAGGCCCGCGATCGAGGCGGTGTTGATGATGCTGCCCTTGTTCTGTTTGAGCATCACCGGCAACACGTGCTTCATGCCGAGGAAGACGCCGACCACGTTGACGTCGAGCACTTTTCGAAAACTCTCCAGCGAGTATTGCGGGATCGGCTTGATGTCGCCCTCGATGCCGGCGTTGTTGTAGAAGGCGTCGATGGTGCCGAATTTGTCGACGCTGGCGCGGACATAGTCGGCGACTTCGTCTTCCTGGGTGACGTCGGCGGCGATCGCGAGCGCCTCGGCGGAGGCCGGCAGGTCCTTGATGGCGGCCTTGAGGTCGGCCTCCTTGCGGTCGACGGCGACAATGCGTGCCCCGCGCTCGGCGAGCAGCCTGATGGTGGCGGTTCCGATGACACCGGCCGCACCGGTGACGACGGCGACCCGGCCGTCCAGGCGAATTCGATCGGTCATGTCTGGGGTTTCCTCTGGCTCGTCCGGTTGTCCCGGATTTTCATGGTTTTCGCGACGGCAACCCGCGCGAAAGCTGATCGAAACCGACTATTTCATTTGTGGCGGGGGCTGACCAGTGGCCCCGGTGCGGGCGAAGCCCGTCCCCGGGACGGGGGTAACCGCCCTTTCCCCGCCGTATTCGGCGTGTTAACCGGTGGGCACGCGAGCGGCGGATAAGATTGTACTATGTCGCGAGCCCGATTCGCCCTTTAAAGCCGCGAGATGTTTCGAACCATTGCCCTGACTGGTATTGCGGCCCTGGTGGCCGCCTCGACAATCTCGCTTGCGCCGCCCGCGCGCGCGCAGATCGGCAATATTTTTTCCGATCCGCCGCTGCGGCCGCCAGGCGCGATCCCGCGTGGCAACCAGCAGCAACAGCAGCAACTCGACGACGACGAGGAAGTGCCCGAATTGCCGCGCGGCCGGCTGCTGCCGACGCCGAACCGCCCCGCCCCGGGGCAGGGCGTGCCGCCGCCTGGAAGCGTGCAGACCCAGCCCTTGGCGCCGCCGCCCGGCACCACCGTCGTTCCACAGAATACCCAGCCGGGTATCGCGGTAGCGCCGCCGCAGCCGGGCGCGCCGGGCGCCGCGCCGCCCGCGGCCAACGCGCTGCCGGGCCAGCCGCCGGGTCGCCAGCCCAAGGGACCGGTGCCGCCGGCCTCCGCCAGCCTGCAGCCGGGCGACGAAGTGGTGTCCGAGCCGCCGGCATCGAAGGTTACCAACAAGAAGGCGAGCTTCTCCGGCCTCGACAAGATCACCGGCCGGATCATCAATTTCGACGAGGACATCGGCGAAACGGTGCAGTTCGGCGCGCTGCGCGTGAAGACGTCGGCCTGCTACACGCGCCCCTCCACGGAAGCCGCCAATACCGACGCCTTTGTCGAGGTCGACGAGATCACGCTGCAGGGCGAGGTGAAGCGGATCTTCTCGGGCTGGATGTATGCTGCGAGCCCCGGGCTGCACGGCGTCGAGCACCCGGTTTACGATATCTGGCTGACCGACTGCAAAGGCCCCGACCAGACCATCGTCAGCGCGCAGCCTGAATTGCCGAAACCGGCTCCGCCGCCGCCTGCCGCCAAGCGCCCGCCGGCGCCGAAGCAGGCCGCGCCGCGTCCGCCGCCGTCGGGGCTGCCGCCGCAGCCGCAGTTCCAGCAGCAACCGCCGCCACCGCCGCCGCAGCAACAACGGCCCGGTGGGCTGTTTGGTGGATTGTTCGGGAATTAGGCGGCGTCCCCGGCGCATCGGTTCTCGTCGATGCCAGCAGACTACGCCAAGGCGAATCTTCGCAGCCGGGATCGGGCAGGCTCCGCAATCCCTTAAAGCGGCGCCCCCTGATAGGCCGCCTGCGTCTTCGGCAGCACGGGCAGGGTACGCGAGGCGGGAGCAGATTGCGCCGGCGCGGCGCTTGCCACCGGCTTCGGCGGCTGCGGGTTGAAGATCGACGTCACCACGCGCTCGCGCAGCAATTCGCTCTGTTCGGGAAACCACATGCCGGAGGGACCTGCGCTGTTGGCGCGTTCGGCGAAGGCGGAGCTGAGGCCGAACTTCTCAAGGCGCGCCTGCTCGCGGGCAATCGAGATGCGCTGTTCGTTCGCGGTCATGCCGCGGAAGTAAGGCTGGTGGAAGCCGAGCCGTGCGTTCGCGTGCAGATAACGCTGCTTGCCGCCGAGGAACATGATGGTACAGGCGGAAGCGCATTGATGGGTAACGTAGGTCGATAGGCCTCGCGCCTTGATCAGGTCGGAGATCTTCTGCGCCTCCGCGACGCGCCCGCCGTTCGAATTCAGCCGCACGGTGCGCACATTGTCCATCGCCTTCAAAATGGTCTCGAACTCCTTCGCCGTGCCGAACGAGATACCTCCGGAGAAATCCAGCATGGTGCCATTGTTCAGCACCTTGAACTGGTGTGACGCGAGGCGCGCATCGCCAGCCGCGATCTCGTAGATGCCGAGGCCCTGCGGAATCGCAACGTAGTAGACACTGTAAACGAGGTGGAGAGCGCCGAGCGCCATGGTCGCCTTGGCGGCGGTGCCCCAGAAGCGCTTTCCTGCGCGTCGGTAGGCGGTCGCCGCACGCCAGACGCCGATCGCGCCCCAGATCGTGAACAGGATGATCGCGGTCCAGGTCAGGCCGTGGGAGATCAGCCAGCGCACCGGCTGTTCGCCAACGCGTGGGTTGATCGCAGCGCCCAGAACGCTGGACGCAAGTCCGAAGCTGGTGCCCAGCACCACATAATTGATCCAGTAGGAGCGCGGCAGCGAGAGTTCGCCGCGCCAGTGCCGCGCGATGACGTTCTGCGCCGGGCGCTTGGGCAGCGGCGGCGGCAACCGGGCCGGCATGACGAAGCTGAGCGGCGGCGGCACGCTGGCAACGGCCAGTTCGGCGCCGTGGTTCGCGGCGGAGTTTTCGCCGGGCTCGGCCGCCAATGTCGCGTGCAGCGCGTTGCTCATCTGAGCGATCCCTGTCGTTGTCGGAGGCGGAGCATTCCCACCAGCCGTGCAAACAGGGATAAGAGAGGTCGCGGGGAGGGGCTGTGACTGATGTCACAATCCCGAACAGGACAGGTCTTCAGCCGCGCGCCGCGATGATCGCCAGCGCGTCGGCGCCGCCGACCGGCCCATTGGACGGCAACTTCAAAAAGTCCGCGGGTTCGCCCGCAATCGCCCTGTCGAGCATCGTGCGGTAGCGGCGCCTGGATATTTCGACCGCGCCAAAGCTCTTCAAATGCTCCGTGACGTATTGCGTGTCGAGCAGCTCAAACCCTCCCGCGATCAGCCGCGCCACCAGATGCACCAGCGCCACCTTCGAGGCGTCTCTGATGGTGTGGAACATGCTCTCGCCGAAGAAGGCGCGGCCCAGGCTGACGCCATATAATCCGCCGACCAGATCGTCGTTCTGCCAGACTTCGACGCTGTGGCAGTGCCCGATCTGGTGCAGTCCGACATAGAGATCGCGGATCCGCTTGTTGATCCAGGTGTCGTCGCGCCCGGCCTGCGGCGCCGCGCAGCCCGCAATGACCGCCTTGAACGCGGTGTCGACGGTGACGGTGAAGGCGTCCGAGCGCACGGTGCGCGCAAGCCGCGAGGCGATGCGAAAGCCGTCAAGCGGGATCACCCCGCGCATTTCCGGCTCGACCCAGAACAGGGTGGGGTCGTCGGCGCTTTCGGCCATCGGGAAGATGCCGCAGGCATAGGCGCGCAGCAGCACCTCGGGCGTGATTTCGGAAACGGCGGACTCGCGCGATGTCATGGCGGGAGAATAGCAGGGAGCCGGTGGCCTATGCTATGCCTTGAAAAAAGCGGCGGCGCGGCCTGGATACCGGGACACGAGAAGTACCGGCGCCGGGAGGAAAAAGGGACAGCGTGAAAATCACCGGGAGCACCTTTGCACCGCTGGGCGACCTGGCTTGCGCTCTATCTGGTGCCGGTTCCGGCCGCTCTCAACGCCAATCAATGGCACTATTTCGCGATATTTGCCGCCGTCACGGCCGGTCTGATCCTGGGATCGATGCCGGTGGGCGCGGTCGGTCTGATCGGCCTGACGGTTGCGGGCATCTCGGCTTTTCCGAGCGTACCGGCTTTCGGGATATTTACCTGGAGAAAAGAAAATGAACCGACGCCGCTTCCTGCAATGCTCGATTTCAACCGCTGCAGCCGCCGTATTGCCGACCGCCTCACGCGCGCAGCAGTACCCAACAAAAATCATCCGTTTTCTTGTCGGCTTCCCTCCGGGCGGCTCAGCCGATTTGACGATGCGCCAATTTGCACATCGCCTCGATGCAGTATTGGGCGCCAAGCATTTGATCGAGAACGTTGCTGGCGCATCTTCGACGCTTGCGGCCGTGCAGGCCCTGCGCGCCGAACCGGATGGACATACGCTTTTTCTCGGCTCGAACGTCTCCCAGGTGATCGCGCCGACGATGCTGAAGTTATCGTATGATCCACTGACGGCGCTTGCGCCGATTTCCCAGGTTACAACGAATTCGAGTCTCGTGGCCGTATCAGCCGGGTATGGCGTGAAGAACTGGGCAGAATTCCTGGCGAAAGCAAAAGGCGAGCGTGATGGCGTGTTCTACGGCACTTCCAACGTCGGCTTCCAGATACCGGCCGTCCAGATCTCCAAAATCGCCGGGATCAAGCTTGTCAATATTCCCTTCAAGGGCGGCGCTGAAACCGTTACCGCCGTTCTGGGAGGCAACATTCCGATGATCATCGGAACGCCCCCAACGATCCTGCCGCATGTCAACTCAGGTGCACTTGTAGCGCTGTGCGCAACGAGCGCGGAGCGCTCCTCCGTCATGCCGGATATTCCGGCAGCCAACGAACTTGGCCTCAAGGGATTGGATTCGGTTGGATGGTTTGGCCTCTACGCACCCGCGAAAACCCCTGTGACCGTCGTGACAAAGCTGCACGCGGCGATCCAGTCGGTGATAGGGGACAAGTCGCTGCAACAGGCACTCGGCAAGGAGGGCTTGGAGCTCCGGGGCTCCGCGAGTCCGGAGGGCTTTGCGAGCTTCCAGAAGAAGGAATTCGAAGCGAACGCAGCGATTATACGCGAGGCCGGACTTGCGCCGAACTAAAGCGTTTTCGAGCGAAGTGGATACCGGTTCGCATAGCAATCAAGTTTACGCAGATTGCGTAGACTTATCTGCGGTAGAAAACGCGGAAAAAAAGAGTCTAGGCGCGCCGGGACGCTCTTTTTGTAGGTCGCGGTTCAAATTCCGCAAACGCATATTACCCAGCCGCGGCTTCATTCGGCCGTGGCGCCGGCTTGTTGACGCGGGCAAAGCGCAGCACGATCTTTGTGCCGGGATGGTCGGGATCGCGCGCGACCTCGGCTTCGAGCTTTGATGCCATGGCCGAGACGATGCGCTGTCCCATGCCGGTGGAGCGTGGGTCGGCCTTGACGTTGAGGCCGACGCCGTCGTCGGTGATCGACAGCAGGATTTCGTCGCCGAGAGGCTTGAGCTCGACGTGGATCGGGCCGGCGCCGTCGGGGTAGGCGTATTTGACGGCGTTCATGATCAGCTCATTGACGATGATGCCGATCGCCACCGCACGATCGGGGTCGATCTCGATCGCCTCGGCCTTCAGCGTCAGCCGCGACATCCGATTGCCCTCGGCCGAGCGCCGCAGGTCCTCCAGCAGCGCCTCGAGATACTGGTTCAAGAGCACGCTCTTCAGATCGTGCGAGGTGTAGAGCCGGCGATGGACCTGGGCGACCGCGGCGACGCGCCCCATCGCATTGGTGAGCGCCGCCTTGACGTCGTCCTGAACAGCGGAATTGGCCTGCAGATGCAACAGCGAGGCGATGATCTGCAGAGAGTTGCCGACGCGGTGATTGACTTCGCGCAGCAGCACCTCGCGCTCGGCGGCCAGCGCCGCGTAGCGGTCGCGCGAGGCGTGGACTTCGGCCTCGGCCTCATCGCGGGCTCTTTGAATCTCCGCCTGCCGCAGCGCGCCGTTAACGGCGACCTGGAGCAGGGGAATGAACTCGCCCTGCACGTCCTTGACGAGATAGTCGGCCGCGCCCGCCTTCAGTGCGGTGACGGCAATCGCCGAATCCTGCGAGGCCGTGACGAATACCACCGGCGGCGCACCCGGGATTGCCAGAATCCGCTCCAGCGTTTCGAGACCGTCGAGACCGGGCATGTACTGGTCGAGCGCGATGGCGTCGATGCCGCCTTGCGCCAGGCGGTCGAGGCCCTGCTGGCCATCGGCGGCATGCACCACCTTGAAGCCGAGCCGCGTCAGGCCGCGATCGACCAGCCGCGCCAATGCGGCGTCATCATCTATATACAGCAGTGTCGGCGTGGCGCTTGTCATGTGGCGGCTGGCGGTACCTGGATGACGGAGAAGAACAGGCCGAGCTGGCGAATGGCGTTGGCGAAGCTTTCGTAATTCACCGGCTTGGTGATGTACACGTTGCAACCGAGATCGTAGCAACGCTTTATCTCATGGGAATCGTCGGTCGTGGTCAGCACCACGACCGGGGTCGCCTTGAGGTATTTGTTGTCCTTGACCTGCTTCAGGATATCGATGCCCGACGCGTCGGGCAGGTTGAGATCGAGCAGGATCAATAGCGCGTTGCCCTTGTGAGCGAGGCCCGTTCCATCCTTGCCGAACAGGTACTTCAGCGCAGCTGTACCGCTGGTGAACGGGATGATCTCGTTGTTGACGCCGGAACGGCGGATGTTCCGCTCGATCAGGCGGGCATGGCCCTCATCGTCCTCGATCATGATGATAGTGACTGGATTACTCATGACTGTGTGTTCCGGTTACGAATGGTCCAATTGATCGGCAGTGTAATCGTGAATGTGCTGCCGTTGTGAAGTTCCGAGGCGACCGACAGGGTTCCGCCAAGCCGCCGCACCAGCGCGCGGACGTGCGCAAGGCCAATGCCTTGCCCGGGTTTGTCCTGGGTTCCGGCGCGGCGGAACAGCTCGAAAATGCGCTGATGGTCCTTGGGGTCAATACCGCGCCCATTGTCGGTGATCTCGAAAATAGCAAAGCCGAGTTTGGTGCGGCCGCGCACCTGGATGTCGCCGGGAACGCCGGTCTTGAGGTATTTCAGCGCATTTTCGATCAGATTGGAGAAAATCTGCTCCAGTGCCAGACGGTCGCTGACGATGTTCGGCAGCGGTTCGATCCGGATCTGGGCCTCGGCTTCAGCGGCCTGATGCGCCACCGTCGCGACAATGCCCTCAATCAGTTCGCGGGTTTCGATCCGCACCGGTTCGAATTCGCGCCGGCCTTCGCGGGTGAGGTTGAGGATGGCCGAGATCAGCCGATCCATCTTGGCGATCGAGGATTTGATGAAGCCCAGCGCCTCGGTGAAGTCTTCCGACAATTGCTTGTCGGGTCCTTCGAGGACGGGCTCGGCGCTATCGGTGGCGTTATCAGCTGTCGCCGGCGCGGCCGATTGCGCGCGCGCCAGGGTCGCGATCCGCTTGAAGATGTCGCCGCGCAGTTCCTCAAGTTCGCTGGTAAAGCCCATGATGTTCACCAGCGGCGAGCGCAGATCGTGGCTGACGATATAGGCGAAGCGCTGGATCTCGTCATTGGCTTCGCGCAGATCGGCGGTACGCTCGTCGATCGTGGTCTCGAGGTTGATATTGTTGTCGCGCAATTGGGTTTCGGCATCGTCGCGGGCGCGCGAGGAGCGGCGCACCAGGAAGATCGAGATGCCGGCGAGCGCGATCACGAGGCCGGAACCCGCCACCGTCACCGCCGAAGCCAGTTGCTGGGTGCGGTCCGCGGTCGCGGTGCGCAGGGCGAACAGCCGGTCCTCCTCGGCGCGCATCGCGTTGCTGAGCTCGCCGATCTTCTGGACGGAGTCGCTGGCGCCGGCCTCACGCAGCATCGCGATGCCGCCGGCGAGATCGTTGCGTTTGACGAATGCGATGGCCTTGGCAAATTCGGCAAGCCGGGCTTCGACCGGCGGCCGCAACCGTCGGGCGTTCTCGGCCTGGACCGGATTGTCCAAAGTCAGCCGGGTCAGCTTGTCGATATCGGGGAGGATGGTCGCGGTGGCGGACTCATGCTCGGTCAGGAAGCGTGGCTCTGAGGTCAGGAGATAGCCGCGCGCCGAGCTCTCGGCGCGGCGGATCTGCAACAGCAAGGTCGAAAGCTGGTTCTCGACCTCGACCGTATGCACGACCTTGGCGCTGTCCTTGCGGGCCTCATGAACGAGAATGACCGATAAGGCGCTGATCGCCACCAGCACCGAGAATCCCGCAGCAAGCAGCAGGATTTGCCCCAAAGCGCGGCGGCGCTGGGCTTTAGTGTTCACAATGATCTCGCGTCATGAACAAACGAAACAAACCGCCCCTGCCAGACAGGCCCCCAATACCGCTCAACGCCCGGGGGGAACGATTGGTTCCACGGGCAGCAGGGCCGGTTCAGGGCATTGCTAGGAAGTTTTAGTCTTCGCCGCCTGGCCGGCGAGATACTGCTCGAGCCAATGAATATGGTAGTCGCCGTCGATGATGCCGGGCTCGCGGACCAGGGCGCGGAACAGCGGCAGGGTGGTCTCGATACCTTCGACCACCATCTCGTCCAGCGCGCGGCGCAGCCGCATCAGGCATTCGCCGCGGGTCTTGCCGTGAACGATCAGCTTGCCGACCAGCGAGTCGTAATAGGGCGGGATGACGTAACCCTGATAGACGGCGGAATCGATCCGGACGCCGAGGCCGCCGGGTGCATGGAATTGCGTGATCTTTCCCGGTGAGGGACGAAACGTCTGCGGGTTTTCCGCATTGATGCGGCATTCGATGGCGTGGCCAATGATGGCGACTTCGTCCTGCGTCACCGGCAGGTCGCCGCCGGCGGCGATCCGGATCTGTTCCAGCACGAGGTCGATATCGGTGATGCTCTCGGTGACGGGATGCTCGACCTGGATGCGGGTGTTCATTTCGATGAAATAGAACTCGCCGTCTTCGTACAGAAACTCGATGGTGCCGACACCGAGATATTTCATGTCCTGCATCGCCTTGGCGCAGGTGGCGCCGATCTTGGCGCGTGCGGCGGCAGAGAGAACCGGTGAGGGGCCTTCTTCCCAGACCTTCTGGTGGCGGCGCTGCAGCGAACAGTCGCGTTCGCCGAGATGGATGGCGCCGCCGCGGCCGTCGCCCAGCACCTGGATTTCGATGTGGCGCGGCTTGGTCAGGTATTTCTCGAGATAGACCGAAGCGTCGCCGAACGCGGATTTGGCCTCGTTGGAGGCGGTCGAGAGCGCCATCAACAGCTCATCAGCGGTGTGCGCGACTTTCATGCCGCGTCCGCCGCCGCCGGCAGCGGCTTTGACCAGCACCGGAAAGCCGATCGCCTGGCCGATCGCCATCGCGTCGTCTTCGGGGCCGACCGCGCCATCGGAGCCGGGCACCACGGGAATGCCGAGTTTCTTGGCGGTCTTCTTGGCTTCGATCTTGTCGCCCATCAGGCGGATGTGCTCGGCCTTCGGACCGATGAAATGCAGATTGTGCTCGGCGAGAATCTCGGCGAAGCGGGCGTTCTCGGACAGGAAGCCGTAGCCGGGATGCACCGCATCGGCGCCGGTGATCTCGCAGGCCGCGAGCAGCGAGGGGATGTTGAGATAGCTGTCCTTTGACGGCGGCGGCCCGATGCAGACGCTTTCGTCGGCAAGCCGCACATGCATCGCGTCGGCGTCGGCGGTGGAATGCACGGCGACCGTGGAGATGCCAAGCTCCTTGCACGCGCGCAGCACGCGCAGCGCGATCTCACCGCGATTGGCTATCAGGATCTTGTCGAACATCGCAGCGCCTGACGTTGACGGATTCTATTCAATGATCACCAGCGGCTCGCCGAATTCGACCGGCTGGCCGTCCTCGACGAGAATCTGCGTCACGGTGCCCGCGCGCGGCGATGGAATCTGGTTCATCGTCTTCATGGCTTCGATGATCAGCAGGGTCTGTCCCACCGACACCTTGGTGCCGACCTCGATGAATGGCTTGGCACCGGGTTCGGGCGCCGAGTAGGCGGTGCCGACCATCGGTGAGGGGACGGCGCCGGGATGTTTGGCCAGATCGGCGATCGCCGCCGGGGTCACGTTGGCGGCCGGTGCCGCGTGCGCCGACGGGGCATGCTGGTAATTGCCCGGCATCGAAGCTGTGACGGTGATGTTGCGCGCCACGCGCACCCGCAGGCCGGCGCGCTCGATCTCGATTTCGGTGAGGCTGGTTTCATCCAGCAGCAACGCCAGTTCGCGGATCAGCGCACTGTCGTCGCTCTTGAAATTTGCGGCTGATTTGGTGTCAGGCTTGCTCGCCATATGCGGGGTCCGGAATTCTCTGGGTGATGACGGCTGAAGCGCCGGGCTTTTGATGCGGGCTCTTGATGTCAGGCTTTTGCCTTGACGCCGATTTTGGCGGCAAGGCCGTTGATGGCGAGCCGGTAGCCGTCGATGCCGAACCCGCACAGGGAAGCGAAGGCGGCTTTGGCCGTGAACGAATGGTGCCGGAAACTCTCGCGGGCGTGGATATTGCTGATGTGCACTTCAACGGTCGGGATCTTCACCCCGACCAGCGCGTCATGCAGCGCGATCGAGGTGTGGGAATAGCCGCCGGCATTGATGATGATGCCGACCATTTTCTTGGCGCGGGCCTCATGGATGAAATCAATCAGCTCGCCTTCGCGGTTGGACTGCCGGCAATCGGCCACGAGGCCGAATTGAGTGGCCGTCTCCGCGCACAATTTCTCGACATCGGCGAGGGTGGCATGGCCATAGGTCTCGGGCTCGCGCGTCCCCAACAGGTTGAGGTTCGGGCCGTTGAGCACAAGGATTGTCGGGGTTGTTGAGGCCTGGGCCATCCGGATTCCAGCAAAAGGGGGGCGGGTAGGTCGCGGGGGGTTATAGGTAACAACGCGGCCAAGGGGAAGCCTTGCGGGGGTTTTGAACACCCTTCAAATGCCTCATCCGGTTCGTAAAAAGGCCTATGGAACCTACGGAAATCGTTCATTAACCAAGGTTAGGGGTGGCCGGCCCGGCCTCCACCAGGCATAGGTCCGGTTACCACCGGCCCTGGACCCGCAGGCTTTCGGCGAGGTCGCCGCGGAAATTGTGCTGCCCCAGATGCATCAGCTTGCACTGCAGGTCGACCCAGACCTTGCCGCCGATGTCGATCCAGCGGCGGCAGAACGCGTAATCCTCCGACAGGTAGCGGCCGGAATCGGGATCGACCATGCAGTCGAAGAACAGCCAGTGCAGATCCGCCTCCGGATGGCCCGGCGGCCCGTCCGGCGTGTATTTCAGCTCCGGATACTTCTCCATCATCCGCGTGAAGACATCGCGCTTGATGCACATGAATCCGGTCGGCGCCTCCGCGACCTCGACGAAACCGTCGGCGTCGGCATAGGAGCTGACGCGCTCGGCGCCATGGCCGATCGGATTGAATGGATATTCGGTATGGCGGTCCTCGAATTGTGCCCGCGTCGTGCCTGCCGGCAGGCCGGCGGCGGGCCAATTAAAATTCTTCATCGGATAGACGCCAGCGGTGACATCGCGGTCGATCAGCAGCAGGCGACAGACCGATTGCGGCGTGAAGGTGATGTCGGAGTCGATCCAGAACAGATGGGTGAGCGTTTCATCGGACAGGAACTTGCGCACCATGTTGTTGCGCGCGCGGGTGATAAGGCTTTCCGAATGCATGTGCAGGATGCACTGCAATCCGAACCGGTTGCAGTGATGGGTGAGCTCGAAGATGCTGGTGACGTAGTGCATGCTGACCGCCGAGATGTAGCACGGGGTCGCGAACATCACCTTCATCGATCTCAAGGCTTCGTCGGGTAACATTTTACGTCGCTCGCAGGCTCGGGGGCCGGTCTATTTGGGCTGATGGTTGTCCGCCGGCTTGTTGTCCGCCGGCGCGAGCTTGATCGCGGGCGCGGACTTTGCCGGCGCAGGCTGTTTCGCGGCATTTGCAGCTGGCTGCTTTTGCGCCACCGGAGGCGAGGGCGGCTCTGGCGCCGCGGGCGCGGATGATCCGACGCCGACGGAAATGCCGAACAACCGCCACTGCCCGTTCACCGGCGCGAACGACAGATCGAAATTGACCTGGCTCGGCACCGAGGGAAAGAAGCCGGCCATATGCAGCAGCCCATTGGCCTCGATCTGCGGCAGCAGATTGAGCTGCGGATCGATCACGGCGACGCCGGAGAGATCGAGATTGTCATTGCGCAGCTTGGCGAAGATCTCGCCAAGCCGCGCTGCCGAGTTGGATTGAAAGCCGGGCGCGCCGATGTCGCGCAGCACGGTGTAATTGCCGGTCTTGTTGGCTTGATCGAGCGCCAGCAGCGTGGAGCGGATCAGAATCAGCACGCCGTTGCGGTCGATCTGCGCGGGCTTCGGCGCCGATGCAGGGGCGGGCGTCTGCGCGTAGCCTGCAGAAGCGATTGAGACCATGACTGCCGCAACCATCAGAACCCACCGGCCACCTCGCATTCACTCTGCCTTCATCATGCGCTGGTTAGCCAGCGCGTCCGCCAACACCGCCTGCCGCATTTGGGTCTGCAGCGTCGCGACGTAGCCCGCCGGCGTGTTCACCCGCGATTGCATCAGAACTCTCCGGCGATGCCGAGCCGCCCGCCATGGCTATCCCCACCGCCATAGGCGTAGCCAAAGTTGACGGCCATCGGACGGGCGGTGTTGAAACGGTACGCGAACGAAACGCCGCCAGCGGTTTCCGATTTGAAGAAACCGGTGTTGACAGCGTAGGTCACCTTGCCCGGAGCCGATGGCATCGGCGCGCTGGTCAATGCGAATGCCGCGGCGATACCCTGGCGCGCTTCGCGGCGGCTGTCGGTCGCATACTGATTTAGGCTGGAGAGCCCCGCCACTGCGCTACTGAGCTGGCTCATATTGACTGCATCGGTCGGATTGATGCCGGCTGCCACGTTGGTCAGCCGCCGCTCATTGCCCGGGGTGCCGAACGAAACGGTATTGGGAGCGCTCGCTACCGAACCGCTGCCGATCGCGACCGAATTAGCCAGGGTCGCGGTGGCGCCGGTGCCAAGGGCGGCCGAATTCGTGCCGGTCGCCGTCGTGGCGTCGCCGAACGCGGCGCCGCCGTTGGACGCCAGCGCCCCGGCGCCGACCGCGATCGAACCGGTGGCGGTGGCGCCGTTGCCGATCGCAATCGAATTGACGCCGCTGGCGGTGGAGCTTTGTCCGACCGCGACCGCGCCGGTCGCGGTGGCCTGTGAGTTGGCGCCGACCGCGGTGGCGCCGGTGGCGCTGGCGGTACTGCCCTGGCCGATCGCGGTGGTGGCGACGCCGGTGGCGTTGCTGCGCTGGCCATAGGCGCTGGCGGTTGCGCCATGGGCGAGGCTGAAAACGCCCGTCGCGGTCGCCTGGGCACCGTTGGCGAAGCTGTTGCTGCCGGTGGCGGTTGCGGAGGCGCCGTGGGCGAGGCCGCCCGCGCCTGTCGCGGTGGCGTTGTTGCCGGTTGCGAAGCTGCTTACGCCTGTTGCGGTCGCATTGGTGCCGTTCGCGGAACTGGCGACACCCATCGCAGTCGCGGCGTTGCCGTTTGCGATGCTGCTTCGGCCCGTCGCAGTCGCGCCGGTGCCGTTCGCGTTGGCCGCTACGCCCGTCGCGGTCGCGCTGTCGCCGTTCGCGAGGCTGTTCTGGCCTGTCGCGGTGGCGCTGTCGCCGTTCGCATTGGCCGCCACGCCCGTCGCGGTGGCGTTGTTGCCGTTCGCGATGCTCGACTGGCCAGTTGCGGTAGCGCCGGTGCCGTTCGCGAAACTTGACTCGCCCGTTGCGGTTGCGGCGGTGCCGTTCGCGGTGCTCAAGGTGCCCGTCGCGGTAGCGCCGGCGCCGTTCGCGAAGCTGAAGGCTCCTATTGCGGTTGCAGAGCCGCCGGTTGTTGTCGCGGTGTCGCCAACCGCGGTGGCAAAGCCACTGGGTGCGTTGTTGACGCCGCCACCCGCCGCGTAGTCGGCGGCCGAGGCGTAGCCGCTGCCAAGCGCCACACCGGCGGCCAACGCCAGGCCGCGGAGGGTCCCGCCCGATGTGGCGCTGCCGGCGAGCAGACGCGCCCGGCGATCGGCGCTGCGGGCCGCGCCGAGGCCTGGCGGGTTGACCCTTTTGTGACGCCGAACATCAGACATGCAAGCCCCTGCGGTGGACGGCACGATTCTGTTGCTGCGATCTGCCGTGATGCGACCTTTGCGGAGCTGTGCACCGACCGCATCGGACGTTCGTTCGACGCGTCGTACGAAAGAGGGCATTTCCGGATGAATGTTGCGAGGTGAGGCTTCGCTGCAACATCGCGCATGGTGCCCATAATCGAACCTTGCGGCAGCGGCGGGACCTGGGCCACAATTCGGAACTGGGCTCGGGGTAGAAGTCGGAGCTGGGCTTGGGGTAGACCGATGTCTGTTGACGGACTTTCCGGTGAGGACAAGGTGCTGGACCTTGTCGGGTCCGTTTACGATGCCGCGCTCGATGCGCAGCTCTGGCCGGATACCCTGAACAGGATTGGCGATGCCGTCGGCGGGCCGCAGGTTATGTTCGGAATCTACGATCCCGGGATCGGGCTCGTGAACCTGCTGGCGCCGCGGGTCGATCCCGAACTCACGCGCAGCCTTATCGATTGGGCTCCGCGTAATCCGCTGTTGCCGCTCGGCGTTGGCCAAACGCCTGGCAAGGTCTTTACCTGCGGCGATTTTATCACGCAGGATGAATTCATCGACACTACCTTTTATCAGGAATGGTGGCGGCCCGCTGGGTACGACACTGAACCTCTGACCACCAATCTGCTTGTCGATGGCGCCGCTTCCGGGATCTTCACGAGCTACGGACTGCTGAACCGATCGCCATTCGACAGCGGTCAGAAGCGTCTGTTCGCCGCGCTGGCGCAACACCTCGTTCGTGCGGTCGCGCTGCAGCGCCGTCTGTATCGCCTGACGAGCGCGAATGAAGGTGCGCTGGCCAGCCTCGACGGGTTGCAGCAGGGTTTCCTGCTTGTCGATGCGCAGGCGCGGCTTCTGTTCGTCAATCGTGCGGCCCGCGCGCTGCTCGATGCCCGCGATGTTCTGCGGCTCGAAGCCGGCACCTTGTCGGCGTCCGATGCCGATGCCGGGCAAACATTGCGCGGGCTGATCGCGTCATGCGCGGGCGAGGCCAATGCCGCCACTGATCGCGGGGGCGACATCGCGCTGCCGCGTGGGACAGCTCGGTTACCGCTCAACGTTCTCGTCACGCCGATACGTTCGGAAACGGCAATGGCCGCCATCCCGTGGACTTTTTCGCAACATGCAGTCGCAATCGTGCTCGTCTCCGATCCCGAGACGGAGATCCAGGCGCGCGTCGAAGACCTGCGCGAACGGTTCGGTTTCACGCCGGCCGAAGCGGCGTTCGCGCTCGAGATCATGAAGGGCGACGGCAGGCAAGCCACCGCCGATCGCCTTGGCATTAGCGTGGCGACGGCGCGCAGTCACTTGACCAAAATTTTCGACAAGACCGGCGTCAGGCGCCAGGCCGAATTGGTGCGCCTGCTTTTGCAGAAGTGAAAGAAGCTGTCAGCACGTCCGCGCAGTCGGACGCTCGCGCGCAAGAAAAGAGGCGGGCATCGCTGCCCGCCCCCAAATGTTACCCATTCAAAAGCCGCTTAGCCTTCGATGATGTAGACGATCTCATGCGTTTGCGGGCGCACGATGACGTAGCGGCCGCCAACCAGGATCACCTGATAGCCGCGCCACTCCGGATAGATCTCGACGATCCGGGGCGGAAGCGGGTGGAAGCGCACGGTCGAAGGCACCACAGCGCCAACCGAGATGTTGAAGTTGACGTTGGTGGTCTCCTGGATCTTCTCCGTCTTGATGGCGGAGACGATCTGCGTACGCTTCTCGGCCGGCGGAGCCGCGGTCGCCGACGTGGCGGCGTTGCCCGTCGTCTGCGACTTGGTGTCGGCCGCGCCCTTGGTCTGGGCGGTGCCGGTCTTGCTGTCGGCAGCGCCCTTGCTGTCGGTTGCGCTCTTGGAGTCCATGCCGGTCTTGCTGTCGCGTCCCTCGGCCTTCATGTCCTTGCCGCCCTTGGGGGCGGTCTCGGAGCTCATGCTCTTCGACTTCTCACCCGCCGGAGACTTGGTGTCCTGCGCGCTCTTGCCGGACGGCATCTTCTCGTTGGATTCCGCACCCTTTGTGCCCTTCATGTCGGAAGCGCCGCCGGGATCACGCTGCATCGTGCCAGGTCCGCCCGGTGACGGTGCGGTCTGCTGGGTCGCGGGACCAGCCGACGGCGACTCTTTGCTCATGCCGGTGCCTTGCGCATGCGCAAACCCGGTGCCGGCGATCAGCGCCGCGACGGCGGCCGAAATCAGAAAACGATTAGACATAGAATTCTCCTCACGTGGATGCATTGCCCGCACCGACAACGAAAGGAGATGAGCGATGTTCCTGTCTATTCGCGGTTCCATCAGATTAGTTTGATGAACGCGCGGTGAATTTGAAACTCAGACGCGTTTTCTTGACCCGAACCGGTTGCTCACCCGCATCAACTGCGGGGAGGCTTTCGCTCGAAAACACAGTCAACCGCAGGCCCAGTCGAACTCCATCGTTTCGAGATCGAGCTGAGCGTTGCCGCCGCCGAAATTGAAGCCGCCGAAATGCACTTCGATTTCGAGATAGGTCGCGCTGTACTTCGGCGTCCATTGGCAGGGAAACATCGTGCCGCCGAGATGATTGCGCCCCGACAGCCGCTCCAGCTCGAACCGCTCGGCGTCCTTGCTGTAAGGCGCGATGTAGTCGCCGAGTTCATCCTTGTGCAACAGCTGGTCGCGCGGCGGACGGCCGACATTGGGATCGCCGTCGCGTGACGCGACCGCAATGCCGTAGGCGTGGTGGCCGATCTCGGGCACGCGCCCGAACAGCCGGTACCAGTATTTGTTGACGATTTCATCGACGTTCTCGTAGCGGCCGATCTGAAGATCGAACACCGCGCGCGCCGAGCCGCTCTCAAGCCAAGGCGGCGGAGGGTTCGCTTGCAGCAGCGCGTTGCCGGCGAGGCGAGGGGGCTGACACAGCGGTCCTGCGAACTCGGCTTCCGTCAGCCAGATCGCTACGAAATTGTGGTCGATGACGTCCTTCATCCGGAATTCCATCCGGTGCCGGCTCTGCTTGTAGAGCCAGAACGGCAACAGATCGGGATCGGCCGGACGGTCCGATGCCTCTGACGTGAGATATTCGGCCACGGCTTCGACTTCGCGCGGCTCGTCATGCTGTTGATCGGCGAACATCGTCAGCGCGACATAGTCGGCGCCTTTGGTGCGATACTGCTCGGGGAGCTTCAGCGTGAAGCAGGGCTGCATCGGAAAGCCGTCATACGGGCTGAGCGGCCATTGGCTCTCGCTAATTCCGGGCGGCAGGCCGTAGCACCAGCCGTGATCGGTATCGGTCCCGCGGGCGGGCGCGGTCTTGAGGAGTTCGAGGTCGTAGGCGGTGGTTGGCGGCGCCAGGCTCATGCGGGGTCCTGTTGGTTCGAGCCCTCTTAGTGGCCGGCAGCGTCGCCGCGGTTCAGTCGCAGCAAGCGTGCGGGCAAAAAAAATCCGGCTGCGATGCAGCCGGATTTTGTCCGTCGAATGATACCCGGCGTCTGGCTTCAGCAGGTCGCCTTGCCGCAGCGGGCGATGCCGATCTTTTCCTTGAGGGTCTCGACGCCGACCGCGCCGATCACGACCTGCTTGCCGATCACATAGCTCGGGGTGCCGTTCATGCCCATGGCTTCGGCGAGCTTCATGTTCTCCTCGAGCGTGGCGCGGATTTCAGGGCTTGCCAGATCCTTTTCGAGCCTGGCCATGTCGAGGCCGGCTTCCTTGGCGACCGCAAGCGCGCGGGCCTTGTCGGCGGCGCCGCGGCCGGTGAGCAGCTTCTGGTGGAAGTCGAGATATTTCTTTCCGGTCGGATCCTGCATCCGCACAGCGACCCCGACCTGGGCGGCTTCGACTGAACCTGTGCTCAGCACCGGGAATTCCTTAAGCACGACCTTCAGCTTGGGATCGCCCTTCATCAATTCCATCATGTCGAGCATCGCGCGCTTGCAGTAGCCGCAATTGTAATCGAAGAACTCGACGAAGGTGACGTCGCCGTCCTTGTTGCCGAGCGTCACGTTGCGCGGCGAGTTGAAGATCGCATTGGCGTTCTTGGCGATGCCGGCCTGATGCTTCTCGGCTTCGGCGGCGGACTGACGCCTGGTCAGTTCGGCCATCGCCTCTTCCAGCACCTCGGGATGGGCGATCAGGTACTCCCGGACGATGGTCTCGATGTCTTTGCGCTGGACATCGGAGAAGCTCTGCGCGGAAGCCGGCAGCGACGCGGCGCACAGGGCGATCGCGAACAGGGCGGAAGCAAGGTAACGGAACAAAGGCATCGGTAAATCCTTGGGTGGCGAGTTCCGGGCCGTTCTCATGAAGGCCGGCACTTGGAATACGCTGGGTGTTCAGGTTCGATTGTAGTGCAACTCAGTTTATTTCGGGTAGCGGCGCTAGTTGCTTCTTTGGCCTGGAAGCGGTTTGGCGCTCACAATATCGTCAGCTTTGACCCATCCCGGGGTCCCGATCGCGAACCGCGTCTTGGCCCGCGAGGCGAGGTCGCGCGCGGTCTTGTTGTCGCCGCGCAGGTAGGCGGCCTGGGCCGATGCCAGATCGGCCTGCGCGTAGTCACCCTTGCGGCCATAGGCCATTGCGAGCTGCATGTAGCCGATCGGGGCCTCGGTCTCACGCGCCAGCGCCGCGCGCAGGATCGCGATCGCCTCCTCGGTGTAGGCCTTGTTGTCGGAGGCCACCAGCGCCTGCCCAAGTAACATCTCGATGAGCGGGGCGTTGTTGGAAAGCTGCACGGCCTTGCGCAGCGGCGCGATGGCCTCGGCCGGCTTGCCGCCTTCCAGCAAAGCCTGGCCGCGGAGTTCGTAGAAATAGGCATTGGCGGGTTGCAGCTGGATCAGGCCGTCGATCTGGGCCAGCGCGCTGCGCAAGTCGCCATGCAGATAGGTGGTGATGGCGCGCGCATAGCGCGCGGGCACGCTGGTGTTGGACAGCGGATAGCGCCGGAAGACGGTGTCCTGCCGCTCCATGAAGCCGGAGATCTTGGCGCGCACCATGTCGTGGCGCATTTGCAGGGCCGGGTCGTCCTTCTTGTCCCAATAGGGGCTGGAACGGGCGAGCTCTTCCAGGGCGCGGACGCGCTCGGCCGGCATCGGGTGCGACTGCACGTAGGGGTCGGCGCCGCGCGCCGCGAACAGGCTCTCGTCGGAGAAGCGTTTGAAGGTCTCGTACATGCCGCGGGCCGACTGGCCGGTGGCATTGAGGAATTTCACCCCGGCCTTGTCGGCGTTTTCTTCCTGCTGCCGCACATAGGAAAGCAGGGTGCGCTTGATCACCTCGGCGGGTGCCGACATCGCTGCCGCACCTGCATTGGCCAGACCGCTGTTGCCGCCGCCGCGCGCGCCCGCCACCATGGCGCCGGCGCCGAGCAGCATGGCGATGATCATCTGGGTCTGCGCTTCCGCCAGCCGCTCGCGCAGTTTTGAAAGGTGACCGCCGGCCAGATGGCCGGTCTCGTGCGCCAGCACGCCGATGATCTGGTTCGGCGTCTCCGATTGCATCATCGCGCCATAGTTGACGAAGATGCGGCGGCCGTCAGCGACGAAAGCGTTGAAGACGCCTTCGTTGATGATCACCATCTGGATGTTCTGCTTCTCCATGCCGGCGGCGCGCAGGATCGGCCTTGTGTAGTCGCGCAGCAATTGCTCCGACTCGGTATCGCGCAGCACCGGGGGGCCCTTGTTCTGGGCCGCGGCGAGCGTCGGCGTCATGACAAGCGCGGCCGCTGTGGCGAGGGCGGTCAATTTCAGCGTCGTTTTGCGGTGCGCGAGGCGGAACAACATGAAGCAATCTATTGGGCGTTAGCGGCGGAACTGGCGGTCAATCGGCGGTCGGGCCGGGCAGCCCTGATTAAATCAGAACCGAACGCCAGTCTCTTGTTTTGACGCTTTTTTCTTCCCGCAGACCGGTATCCACTTGGCTTGAAAGCGCTATAAGGAGCCACCGAATACGGCCAGTCTGGGGCGGTAACCGGTGCCGGAACTCGAAATCGGCGTTATCAGATCAAATTGCAGATAGCGATGCTTGAATCGACTCTTAGGGACCGCGCGAAAACCCTGCTAACGGCTTCCAGCCGGAGCGATGTTCCACCTTTCATGGTGATGGACGTGATGGCGGCGGCGGCTCGCATCGAGGCGGCCGGCGGCCACGTCATTCACATGGAGGTCGGCCAGCCGGCAGCGCCCGCTCCGAAGACCGCACTGGCGGCGGCGCGTCTCGCGCTTGACGACGGCCGGATCGATTATACTTCCGCGCTCGGCATTCCCTCGCTGCGCGCGCGCATCGCCCGGCACTACCGCGATACTTATGGCTGCAGCGTTGAGCCCGAGCGGATCGTGGTCACCACGGGCTCGTCGGGCGGCTTCATCCTCGCGTTCCTTGCGATGTTCGAACCGGGCGACCGCGTGGCGGTGACCGTGCCCGGTTATCCGCCGTACCGGCACATCCTCACCGCGCTCGGCTGCGAGCCGGTGCTGATCGAGACCACGAGCGAGACCCGCCATGCGCTGACCGGCGAAGCCTTGCTGGCGGCGCATCGCAAGACGCCGCTCAAGGGCGTGCTGGTCGGCAGTCCCGCCAATCCGACGGGAACCATGATGTCGCGGGAGGCGCTCACCAGCCTGATGGCGGCGGCCGAGAGCGCCGGCATTCGCTTCATATCGGACGAGATCTATCACGGCCTCGATTACGCATTTCCGGCGGTGTCCGCCGCCGAGCTGTCGCCGCAGGCCTTGGTGATCAATTCGTTCTCGAAATATTTCTGCATGACCGGCTGGCGCGTCGGCTGGATGGTGGTGCCGGAGCCGCTGGTGCGGCCGATCGAGCGGTTGCAGCAGAACCTGTCGATCTCGGTGCCGACGCTGTCGCAGATCGCAGCCGAGGCCGCGTTCGAGGGGGCCGCGGAAATGGAAGCGATCAAGCGCGGTTATCAGGAGAACCGTCGCATCCTGATCGATGGATTGCCGAAGGCCGGCCTGACCAATTTCCTGCCGGCCGACGGCGCGTTCTATCTCTATGCCGACGTCTCGCAATTCACGTCAGACAGTTTTGAATTCGCCAGCCGGATGCTGGAGAACGCCCACGTCGCGGCCACGCCGGGCGTCGATTTCGATCCGATTCACGGGCGCGCCTTCGTGCGCTTCTCCTATGCGCGCTCGTCCGACGAGATGCGCGAAGCCGTGAGCCGCATCGCGCGCTGGCTCGGGTAGGGCACGTCAGGCACCATCATCATCCATATCTGTCATTTGAATCGGGGAACCATCTTGTCCGACACATCTCAGCCTGTCGCTGCACCGCATTTTCCGCTCGCCGCCGTTCTTTGGCCGCATCCTGTAAATCGATCCGGTCTGATGCGCGGCGTGATCCTGATTGTATTGGGAACCGCGCTGCTGACTCTGTCGGCGAAGGTCAGCCTGCCTTTGCCCTATGTGCCGATGACGCTGCAGACGCTGGTCGTATTGATGATCGGGGCGGCCTATGGCTGGCGCCTCGGCAGCGCAACCATCGTGGCCTATCTCGCCGAAGGCGCGATCGGATTTCCGGTATTCGCAGGCCCCGTCGGCGGTCTTGCGCCGTTGCTCGGGCCCACGGCCGGATATCTCTACGGCTTCGTGGCGGCGGCCTTCGTCACGGGATGGCTGAGCGAGCGTGGCTGGGATCGGTCAGTACCTCTGCTTTTCATCGCCATGGGACTTGGCCACGTCATCATTCTCGCGGCCGGGTTTGCCTGGCTGGCATTTGGCATCAAGCTCGGCGTTGAAAAGGCATGGCTGGTCGGCATAGCGCCGTTCATCGCGGCGTCGCTGATCAAAAACGCGCTCGGCGCTACGCTCGTGCCTTTGTTCCGCCGCCCATTCGACCGCCGCTGACCGATCCCGTTCGGACGCCGGCGCAACGCCACCTTTCCGCTGGCCGAAATAATTTGGCTGTGCTAGCGGGCGGGGGTGTGGCAGAACGCCGCAGGTCGAGCGGGAGTAAAGGTCATGGCGGCAACGATTGCGGCTGAAGCGCCGGTGAGCGCAGGCAAGCCCTGGTACAAGATTCTCTACGTCCAGGTGCTGATCGCCATCGTGCTCGGAGCGCTGGTCGGCTGGCTGTGGCCGGCGCTCGCGACCAACGACTGGGTCAAGGCGCTCGGTGACGGCTTCATCAAGCTGATCAAGATGGTGATCGCGCCGATCATCTTCTGCACCGTGGTGTCGGGCATCGCCCATATCCAGGACGCCAAGAAGGTCGGCCGCATCGGCATCAAGGCGCTGGTCTATTTCGAAATCGTCTCGACCTTTGCGCTGGTGATCGGGCTGCTCATCGGCAATGTGGTCAAGCCGGGCCACGGCTTCGGCGGCGCCATGGCTGACGCGGCCAAGGTCGCCGGGTTCGCCAAGCAGGCCGAGGCCCAGAAGTCGGTCGATTTCTTCCTGCACATCATTCCCGACACCGTCGTCGGCGCCTTCGCGCAGGGCGAAATCCTGCAGGTGCTGCTGTTTTCGATCCTGTTCGGCTTTTCGCTGATGGCGCTCGGCAAGCGTGGCCATACCCTGCGTTCCTTCATCGACGATTCCGCGCACGCGGTGTTCGGCGTGATCTCGATCGTGATGAGGGCGGCCCCGATCGGCGCGTTCGGCGCCATGGCCTATACCATCGGCAAGTTCGGCACCGGCGCCATTGTGAACCTGGTCGGGCTGATCGCGACCTTCTATCTCACCGCGGCGCTGTTCGTCTTTATCGTGCTCGGCACCATCGCGCGCATGGTCGGATTCTCGATCTTCAAGTTCCTGTCCTACATCAAGGATGAGCTGTTGATCGTGCTCGGCACCTCGTCGTCCGAGAGCGCGCTGCCTTCGCTGATGGAAAAGCTGGAGCGGCTCGGCTGTTCGAAGTCGGTCGTCGGCCTCGTGGTGCCGACCGGTTACTCGTTCAACCTCGACGGCACCAACATCTACATGACGCTGGCGACGCTGTTCATCGCGCAGGCGCTCGGTTTCGATCTCACGATGGGCCAGCAGATCACCATCCTGTTGGTGGCGATGCTGACCTCGAAGGGCGCCTCGGGCATAACAGGTGCGGGCTTCATCACGCTGGCGGCAACGCTCGCCGTGGTCGATCCGCGGCTGGTGCCCGGCATGGCCATCGTGCTCGGCATCGACAAGTTCATGAGCGAATGCCGCGCGCTGACCAACCTCTGCGGCAACGGCGTCGCCTGCGTAGTGGTGTCGTGGTGGGAGGGCGAACTCGATCAGGAGAAGCTGCACGCCAATCTCAACAAGCAGATCGATCCGACCGACATGGAGACGGCGCTCACGACCGACTGACGATCGCTAGAGCTTTTTCCGTTCCGATGTATCGGAACGGGGCTCTAGATTCTTGATTTGACGCGTTTTCTTAACGCGAACCGCTATCCACTTCGCTGGAAAACGCTCTATTGAAGATCGCGTTGTTGCAACAAAAAACCGCCCGGCGTTACCGGGCGGTTTTTCCGTTTGAACTTAGGTCGTCCTTATTCGCCGCTGCCGAAACGCCGTGACCACCAGCCGGCCTTGCGCGGCGCGGCTTCACTGGTTGCGGCTGGCGCGGGTTCAGCGGGCGCGGGAGCAGGGGCCGTTGCCGCCGGCTCCGCCTCGCTATGGCTGATGGCCGGTGCTGGCTCGGACGGGGCGCTGGTCAGGAACGAGACTTTTTCGCGCACCGTCGAACGCCGCCGCGCGGCAGCCCGGTCGGCCTCCTGTGCGGTTTCCTCAGGCGTCGGCGTCGGCGCGCTGCTGACGGTTTCGGGCGAGGCGTGTTCCGCGGGCTGCCATTGCGGTTGCGGCGGCTGCGAAACGGGCTCGGGTTCAACCAATGTCGGCGCCGCCTCAGCCGAGCGGCCGTCGAAATCGGCAACCGCGCTGGTGACTTCCGAAACCGGGGTCGGTCCGAGTTCGTCGGAGATCGATCCGGCGAGACCATCTTCCGGTCCGCTGCCACGCCGGCGGCGTCCGCCCCGACGTCCGCGGCGGCGCGGGCGCCGCTCGCCGTTTGGTCCCTGTTCGCTGCGCGCAACAGCTCCCTGTTCGTCACCCTCGTCGTCGTCGGCCTCGCCGTCGTCGGCAACCGCGACCGCGCCATCAGCGCTTTCGGGTGCAACGCGCAGAGCGTCATTGTCGTCGCGCGGGGCGCCGCCTTCACGCGGCTCACCACGGCCGCGGCGGCGCCGGCGCCGCTTGCGGCGGTGGCCGTCGGCTTCGCTTTCACCGGCGACTTCTTCGCCGCCTGCGGCTTCCTCGGTCAGACCTTCGGTCTCTTCGGTCTCGACTTCACCTTCGATGTCGAACGGCTCTTCGTCGTCATAGGCTTCCTCGACCTGGGACGGCGAGGCCGCGGCCTGCGCTGCGAGCAAGGCCTTGGCTGCTTCCAGCGTGTGCACCTGTTCGCCCCGATCGATGATGAACGATTGCTGGCCGGCGACGGTCGGATCGGCGACCACCGCAAGCGTGACCTTGAAGGCGTTTTCGAGATCGCGCAGATGTCCGCGCTTGTGGTTGAGGACGTAGAGCGCGACGTCGGTGCGGGTGCGCACCACCAGATTGTGGGTCGCGCCCTTCATCAGAATTTCTTCGATGCCGCGCAGCAATTGCAGCGCCACCGACGACACCGAGCGGACATGGCCGCTGCCACCGCAATGCGCGCAGGGCTCGGTCGAACTCTCCAGCACGCTGGCGCGGATGCGCTGGCGCGACATTTCCAGCAGGCCGAAATGCGAGATGCGGCCGACCTGGATGCGGGCGCGGTCCTGCCGCAGGCAGTCGCTCAACTTGCGCTCGACCGCGCGGTTGTTGCGCTTCTCGTCCATGTCGATGAAGTCGATGACGATCAGGCCCGCGAGATCGCGCAGGCGCAGCTGCCGCGCGACTTCCTCGGAGGCTTCGAGGTTGGTCTTGAGCGCGGTGTCCTCGATGTGGTGCTCGCGGGTCGAACGGCCGGAGTTGACGTCGATCGAGACCAAAGCTTCGGTCTGGTTGATGACGATGTAGCCGCCCGAGCGCAATTGCACCGTCGGCGAGAACATCGCATCGAGCTGGCTCTCGACGCCCATCCTTGAGAACAGCGGCTGGCCGTCGCGATATTGCCGGACCGCCCGCACGTTCGAGGGCATCAGCATCTTCATGAAGTCGCGGGCTTCATCATAGCCGGCCTGGCCGGCGACCTGGATTTCGTCGATTTCCTTGTTGTAGAGGTCGCGCAGCGAGCGCTTGATCAGCGAGCCTTCCTCGTAGACCAGCGTCGGGGCCTGCGACTTCAGCGTCATGTCGCGCACGGTTTCCCACATGCGGATCAGATATTCGAAGTCGCGCTTGATTTCGGGCTTGGTGCGCGAGGCGCCGGCGGTGCGCAGGATGATGCCCATGCCCTCGGGCACGTCGAGGTCCTGCACCACTTCCTTGAGCCGCGAACGGTCCTGGGCCGAGGTGATCTTGCGGCTGATGCCGCCGCCGCGCGCGGTGTTGGGCATCAGCACGGCGTAACGGCCGGCCAACGACAGATAGGTGGTCAGCGCCGCGCCCTTGTTGCCGCGCTCTTCCTTGACGACCTGCACCAGCATGACCTGGCGGCGCTTGATGACTTCCTGGATCTTGTACTGGCGGCGCGGGCGGAAGGCGCGCTCCGGCACTTCCTCGAGCACATCGTCGCCACCGACGGATTCGACGACTTCCTCTTCGGCATCCTCGCCATCGTCTTCATCGTCCTGCGCTTCGTCGTCCTGCTCGTCGCCTTCCGGCGCGGGGGCACGATCCTCGTGGGAGGCGGCGGCGTATTCCTCGCCGGCATGCTCGGCGCGCGGCGCGTCATCTGCATGGGCGGCGTTTTCGAGCGCGTGTTCGTCGTCGTGCCGTGCGTCATGCGCCGGCTCGTCGTGATGCGCGTGATCCTCGTGGCTTTCGGCGCTGGCCGTTGCCTCTGCCGGCGCGGCGACGGCCTCAACCGGTGCCGCATCGGATTGGAATGAGGCTACCGGGGCTTCGGCCGCGGCATGATCAGGGGCGTGATCATGGACGTGATCTTGGACGCGATCTTGGGCGTGACCTTCCTGGGGACGACCATGTTCGTGCGAATGGTCGTCGTGATCATGCGCAACTTGCCCATGATCGTGGCCGTGCTCGGCTGAATCGGCGGGATGGTGATCGGTCTCATGGGCGTGGGCTTCGTCGGGGTGCGCGCCTTCATGCAAGCGCTGCGCCTCGCCCTCATAGGGCTGGGCGGCCTGCGCCGGATCGATTGCGGCGTTGTCGACGACGTCGCTCTGGACCCGTTCGCCATGGCCGCGGCGGCGGGCGTTGCGGTGGCGCGAACGGCCGCGGTGACGGTTGGAGGAGCGGTTCTCGCTCTCTTCCTCGGCCTCGCGATGGGCGCGTTCGTCGGCTTCGATCAGCGCCTGCCGGTCGGCGACCGGGATCTGGTAATAGTCGGGGTGGATTTCGCTGAAGGCCAGGAAGCCGTGGCGGTTGCCGCCATATTCGATGAAAGCCGCCTGCAGCGACGGCTCTACGCGCGTGACCTTGGCGAGGTAGATATTGCCGCGCAGCTGTTTGCGCTGGGCGGTCTCGAAATCAAATTCTTCGACGCGATTGCCGCGGACCACAACGACCCGGGTCTCTTCCGGGTGGGTGGCATCGATCAACATCTTGTTGGGCATTTTGGAGCTCTTGACGGCGGCGGGCGCGGTGCAAGGCACGCGCATATTGCGCGGCCCGGTGACGCGACGGTCCACCTGATTCGGGGGTGAGGGGAAGGCCAAAACGCAAACCTTGGCGCCGCGCCGAACGGGGAGCCACCGGAACAAGGCGACGTGCGAAGCTTTCGCTTCGCGTCGGCGCGATCGTTCCGTGGATCCTGGTCGGCAACTCAGTCTGGCGCATCAAGCGTCGGCCCGTCTGAACATGTTGGCGGCAAAATTGACCGCCGTGTCTATCGCTGAAGGCCCGGCGCGGCGCCAAAGCGCTCGCCGGCCATCGCATATCGGACCATTTTGGGGTCCAGATAATCAGTTCTGCCGTGTCTTAAACCGTCCCTGGAGCAAGATAGTACCTTGCAAGTTAGTACCTGGGATCGGACGCCGCTCGGGCTCGAAACCGCCTCTCCGTGTCAGCCGCGCGCAGCGCTGGCTGGTGGAGGGATCGGGAAAGACGCAGGTCCCTTCGACTTGGAAGGTTCCGGCGCTGCACCGGGAGGCTGAACGCGACACAACCGGGAGTATTAGCCGTCAGCACCTCGTACATACGTGGATTGCCCGCCCGGTGCAAGGGAACTCAAGGGAAAGCGTCGCAGCACGGCAACACTCGTCCCTTTTCGCTTTTGGACCCTTAAGGTTCGATTAACCCTGTGGTTCTAATGCGGTAAGAGGGCTGCTCGGAGGCGTCGAATCGTTGGCTAACCGCGCAAATCACCGGGTTTTGCTGGGGCGCGGCCTGTTGTGCGCCGCAGCAATGCTTTGCGCCAATTTCATCACCCCGAGCGCGGCGCAGGGGCCTTCGCCTGGTCCGGCTGCGCCAAGCGCCCCCAGTCCAACCCCGATCGCCGCCTCGAACTTTCCGGTCGCCTCCGATGCAAGGCTGGCCGGCGATAGCAAACAAACCCGCTTCGTCCTCGATCTCGACAGGCCGATCCAGTTTCGCGCCTTTGCGCTGGCCGACCCCTATCGCGTGGTCGTCGATATTCCCCAGGTCAGCTTCAAGCTGGCCGCGGGCACCGGCAGCACGGGGCGCGGGCTGGTCAAGGCGTTCCGCTATGGCCTCGTGATGCCGGGCGGTTCGCGAATCGTGTTCGACCTGACGGGACCGGCCAAGGTCGCGAAATCCTATGTGCTGGAAGCGGCCAACGACCAGCCGCCGCGGCTGGTGCTGGAGCTGGAAGAGGTGGACCGGACCGCCTTCGTGCAGTTGCTGGCGCCCGAGAACCGCCCCGAACTGAGGCCAGCGATTGCTTCTGCCAACGCCGCGGTCGGGCCGGACGATGCACCGGCGGCGGCAAAGCCCGCACAGGCGCAGGATACCCGTCCCCTGATCGTGATCGATCCCGGCCATGGCGGCATCGACAACGGCACCCAGGCCGGCGGCGAGATGGAAAAGAATCTGGTGCTGGGATTTGGCCTCGCGCTGCGCGATCGCATCGAGAAATCAGGCAAATACCGCGTCGTCATGACCCGTACGGACGATACGTTCATTCCGTTGAACGACCGCGTCAAGGTCGCGCGTACCCAGTCGGCCGCGCTGTTCGTCTCGATCCATGCCGACGCCCTGCCGCGGCGGGAGGGCGATGCCCACGGCGCCACGATCTACACCTTGTCTGACAAGGCCTCCGACGCTGAAGCCGAGCGACTGGCCGAGGCCGAGAACAAGTCGGACGCTATTGGCGGCGTCAATCTCACCGACGAGCCGACCGAAGTCGCCGACATCCTGATCGACCTGGCGCAGCGCGAGACCCGAACGTTTTCAAACCGCTTCGCCCGCATCTTGATGGGCGAGATGAAGACCACGGTGCGGATGCACAAGCACCCGTTGAAATCTGCCGGCTTCCGCGTCTTGAAGGCGCCGGACGTGCCCTCGGTGCTGGTCGAACTCGGCTATGTCTCGAACAAGGGCGACCTCGAGCTCCTGATGTCGGAGAACTGGCGAAACAAGACCGTCGGATCGATGGCGCAGGCGATTGATGCATTTTTCGCCAAACGGCTGGCAACCGCCGGGCCCGGCAAATGAAAAGCCGTATGAAAATGCTGATTAAATGCACGCGATGCCATGGAGGAAGCCCTAGTTTGGCCACAGCGGCAGCGGTATAGAAAACCACCGCAGGGTCTTCGGAATCGGCCATTATTGTCCGTCGGCCCTTTTATTGTTGGTACGCGCAACGGTGGTCCGTTGGGCGAGGGCTTGAGCGCTTCGATTTGCGCTTGGATTTTGATGGCAAGGCAGACGCCGCAAGTCACGGCGCAAGGGTTGGAACGGAACTTCGATCATGCGCTTGCTGGTGCGGTTTTTGGGTTTCTTGTTCGCCGCCGGAACCGTGGTGTTCCTGGTGGGCGTCGCCGGCGTCGCGGGCGCGATCTGGCATTTCTCCAAGGACTTGCCGGATTATTCGCAGCTTCAGGATTATGAACCGCCTGTGATGACGCGCGTGCACGCCTCCGACGGCGCGCTGCTCGGCGAGTATTCCAAGGAGCGCCGGCTCTATCTGCCGATCCAGGCGGTGCCGAAACTCGTCATCAACGCGTTCCTCGCCGCCGAAGACAAGAACTTCTACGAGCATGGCGGCATCGACTTCACCGGCATGGCGCGCGCGGCGGTGCTGTATGCGCAGAACTACGGTTCCAACCGCCGGCCGCAGGGTGCGTCGACCATCACGCAGCAGGTCGCAAAGAACTTCCTGTTGACCAACGAGGTCTCCTTCGCCCGCAAGATCAAGGAAGCCTTGCTGGCGATGCGCATCGAGCGCGCCTATTCGAAGGACCGCATCCTCGAACTCTATCTCAATGAAATCTATCTCGGCCTCGGCGCCTACGGCATCGCGGCGGCGTCGCTGGTCTATTTCGACAAGTCGGTGAACGAACTCACGATCTCGGAAGCCTCGTATCTGGCGGCGCTGCCGAAAGCGCCGGCGGCGCTGCATCCGGTGCGCAACCGCGACCGCGCGATCGAACGCCGCAACTACGTCGTCGATCGTCTCGTCGAAAACGGCTGGATCAAGCAGGCCGATGCCGACAAGGCGCGCAAGGACCAGCTCCTCGTCACCAGCCGCGGTACCGGCGCGCATATCTTCGCCGGCGAATATTTCGCCGAGGAAGTCCGGCGCGACATCTTCGAACGCTACGGCGAAAAGAAGCTCTATGAAGGCGGCCTCTCGGTCCGGGCGACGCTCGACCCGAAGATGCAGGTGATGGCGCGCAAGACCATGGCGGCCGGCATGGTCAATTACGATGAGGCGCAGGGCTGGCGCGGTGCGCCAAGCAAGCTCGACATTTCCGGCGACTGGGGCGTGAAGCTGGCCGACGTCAAGGCGCTGAGCGATATCTCGCCCTGGCGGATGGCTGTGGTGCTGGAGACCAGCGACCAGTCGGCCAGGGTCGGTTTCCAGCCCGGCCGCGAGCTTGGCGGCGCCGTCGCCAAGCAACGGCAGACCGGCATCATCACCATCGATGGCGTCAAATGGGCCAAGGCGGCGTCGGGACCGACCAAGGGCAGAACGCCGACATCGGTCGCGCAGGTGCTCGCCCCGGGCGATGTGGTTTATGTCGATCCGCTGTTCGGCAAGGACGGCAATCCGGTGGAGGGGCAGTATCGCCTGCGCCAATTGCCGGAAGTATCCGGCGCGATGGTGGCGATGGATCCCTGGACCGGCCGCGTGCTGGCCATGGTCGGCGGGTTCTCGTTCGACCAGAGCCAGTTCAACCGCGCGACGCAGGCCTACCGGCAGCCGGGTTCCTCGTTCAAGCCGCTGGTCTATTCGGCGGCCATGGACAATGGCTACACGCCGTCGACCGTGGTGGTCGACGCGCCGATCGAAATCGATCAGGGGCAGGGCGCCGGCGTCTGGCGCCCGGAAAACTATTCGTCCGGCAAGTACAACGGTCCGGTGACGCTGCGCAATGCGCTGCGGCAGTCGCTCAACACGGTGACGGTGCGGCTGGCGCAGGACATCGGCATGCCCCTGATCGGCGAATATTCGCGGCGCTTTGGCGTTTACGACGAACTGCCGAACTATCTGTCCTATTCGCTCGGCGCCGGCGAAACCACGGTCATGCGGATGGTCACGGCCTATTCGATGTTCGCCAATGGCGGCCGCCGCGTGAAGCCGACCTTGATCGACCGCATTCAGGACCGTTACGGCCACACCATCTACAAGCATGATGCGCGCGAATGCCGTGGCTGCGACGCGCCCGGCGGCTGGAAGAATCAGCCCGAACCGCAACTGGTCGACCGTCGCGAGCAGGTGCTCGATCCGATGACGGCCTATCAGATCACCTCGATGATGGAATATGTCGTGCAGGCCGGCACCGCGACTGTGGTGAAGGAAGTCGGCAAGCCGATCGCCGGCAAAACCGGAACCACCAACGACGCCAAGGATGCCTGGTTCATCGGCTTCTCGCCGGACCTCGTGGTCGGCATCTATCTCGGCTACGACAAGCCGCGCACCCTCGGCGGCAAGGCGACCGGCGGTGCGCTGGCCGCGCCGATCGCGCGCGACTTCCTCAAGCTCGCGCTTGCCGACAAGGCCGCGATCCCGTTCAAGGTGCCGGCCGGAATCAAGCTGGTTCGCGTCGATGCCAAGAGCGGCATGCGCGCAGGTCCCGGCGAAGGTGGCCGGACCATCCTGGAAGCCTTCAAGCCGGGTACCGCGCCGCCCGACAACTACTCCGTCATTGGCGTGGCCGATGCCGATGGGCGTGCCCCGCAGGGATATCCGGCCGGATATCAAGGGGGATATCAGTCGCCTGATTCCGGTCACATCATGCGGCCCGGAGGGCTGTACTAGCCTGCTGTGTGAAGAAACCGCTTAGGACCAAGCGCTAGGCGGATTGCGCTTTGTGAGAGACGCCGCTACATCCCTGCGAACATCTATAGATAGCGGTTTGCACCGCAGATCAGAGACACCATGCGCGCCGAAGTCGAACGCCTCGTTGAAGAGATCAAGCAGTCAGTCGGGCTGCTGAGGAGGCATCTTTGACGTCGAACAGTCCACGGCACGGCTAGCCGAGCTGAACAAGCTCGCCGAAGATCCGAATCTCTGGAACGATCCGCAGAAGGCCCAGAAGCTGATGCAGGAGCGCACCTCGCTGGAGGATGCGCTGCAGGGCATCGGCAAGGTCGAGCGCGAGCTCAACGACAATGTCGAGATGATCGAACTCGGCGAAGCCGAGAACGATGCCGGTGTCGTCACCGAAGCCGAGAACGCGCTGAAGGCGCTGAAAAAGGAAGTGGCGCGCCGCGAGCTCGAGGCGCTGCTGTCGGGCGAGGCCGACCGGTTCGATTCCTATCTCGAGGTCCATGCCGGTGCGGGTGGCACCGAAAGCCAGGACTGGGCCGAGATGCTGCTGCGCATGTATACGCGCTGGGCCGAGAAGCACGGCTTCAAGATCGAATATCTGGAAGAGACGCAAGGCGAAGAGGCCGGCATCAAATCCGCCACCATCCAGATCTCGGGCCACAACGCCTATGGCTGGCTCAAGACCGAGGCGGGCGTGCACCGGCTGGTGCGGATATCGCCGTATGATTCCAACGCGCGCCGCCACACCTCGTTCTCGTCGGTCGCGATCTTTCCCGTGGTCGACAACAGCATCAAGATCGACATCGCGGAGTCCGACGTGCGCACCGACACCATGCGCTCGGGCGGTGCCGGCGGCCAGCACGTCAACAAGACCGAATCCGCGGTGCGGCTGACGCATATTCCGACCGGCGTCGCCGTGGTCTGTCAGGCCGGCCGTTCGCAGCACAAGAACCGCGCGCAGGCCTGGGACATGTTGCGCGCGCGGCTCTACGAAATCGAGCTGAAGAAGCGCGAGGAGCAGGCCGCCGCCGATCAGGCCGCCAAGACCGATATCGGCTGGGGTCACCAGATCCGCTCCTACGTGTTGCAGCCCTACCAGATGGTCAAGGATTTGCGCACCGGTGTGCAGACCTCGGACACGTCGGGCGTGCTCGACGGCGATCTCGATGAGTTCATGGCCGCGACGCTGGCACAGCGTGCGTTCGGCACCTCGCCCGGTTCGGTTGAGGATGTGGATTAACCGATGGCCAGAGTTGCTTTCATCGGATTGGGACGGATGGGCCACGGCATGGCCGGCCGTTATCTCGACGCGGGCTTCACCGTCTCGGTGTGGAATCGCAGCAAGGCCAAGGCGGAAGATCTGATCGCACGCGGCGCACGATGGGCAACGTCGCCGGAGGATGCCGCGATTGACGCCGATGCCGTCGTGACCATGGTCGCCGACGACAACGCGTCGCGCGAGGTATGGCTCACCAAGGACGGCGCCGCCGCCAATATGAAGGCCGGCGCGCTGGCGATTGAATGCTCCACGGTGTCGCACCAGCACGCGCTTCACATGGCGGGTGTGTTGGGCGCGCGTGGACTGATCTACATCGATAGTCCGGTGACCGGCCTGCCGGATGCGGCGGCCGCGGGCAAGCTGACGTTGTTGGTGGGGGCCGATCCTGCCGATCTTGAATTAGCGCGGCCCTATCTGGAGCCGCTCTCGACCACCATCCGTCATTTCGGCGCGGTCGGGTCAGGCACGGTCTACAAGCTGATCAACAACCTGATGGGCGCCATCCAGATCGCCGGCATTGCCGAGGGGCTGGCGATCGCCGAGCAGGCCGGGCTCGACATGAAGCTGGTGCTGGAGGCGATTGAGACCGGCGTCGCCGCAAGCCCGCAGGTGATCCGGCATTCCAAGCGGATGGCGGAACGCAATTTTGCCGGCGCGACCTTCACCGCAGCCCTGCGCCAGAAGGATGCGGCCTACGCCGTCGCGTTGGCCGAAAGCCTGTTGTCGGCGCCGCCGATCATGGGCCGTGCCGCGGTGCAGTCCTACGACCGCGCCAAGGCCTACGCGCCCGACGACGACGAAGGCAAGATGATCGAGATCGTGTCGCGCCCGAAATAGGCGCGCCTCCGTTCGGGAATCGGGTGGGAAAGACTCGCGGGCTGGAATAGATCTGCAGCAAATGCAGATATGAGCCGCGATGACCGCTAACGATGTCAGGATCGACGCCCGCGACTGGTCGCTGCTCGGCGTGCTTTCGATCCTGTGGGGCGGCTCGTTCTTTTTTAACGGCGTGGTGCTGCGCGAATTGCCGCCGCTGACACTGGTGCTGCTGCGCGTGGCGCTGGCCTCAATCATCCTGCTGCCTTTGCTGTGGGTCTACCGGATTGATTTTTCCAAAGGGGTTTCAGGCTGGAAGCCGTTCTTCGCGATCGGGCTTTTCAACAACGTATTGCCGTTCTCGCTGATCGTGGCGGGGCAGACGACTATCCCGAGCGGGCTGGCCTCGATCCTCAACGCGACAACACCGTTGTTTACCGTTGTGGTGATGGCGACGGCCGGTGAGGAGAAGCTGCAGGCGCGGCGGATCGCGGGCGTCGTCGTGGGGCTGATCGGCGTCGTGATCCTGCGCGGGTGGAATTTTGACGGCGAGCGATTTTGGAGCGGGCAGGGCATCGGCATCCTGCTCTGCCTTGCGGGCGCGTTCAGTTATGGTTTGGCGGCGCTGCTGGCGCGACGGCTGCTGTCGAACTCGCCGCCGCTGGGAACGGCGACGTTCCAGTTGCTGGCCTCGAGCATCATGATGATGGTTGTCGCCGGCTTCATCGAGCGTCCCTGGCAATTGCCGATGCCAGGCGTTGCGACGTGGCTCGCGGTGATCGGTCTGGCTGTCCTGTCGACGGCGCTGGCCTATATCGTGTTCTTCCAGATCCTGCGGCGCTCCGGCGCCACCAATGTCATGCTGGTGACGCTCTTGATTCCGGTCACCGCCATTGTGCTCGGCTATTTGGTGCTGGGCGAACAGATTTCGCCGCGCGAGATCGCGGGCGCGCTGGTGATCGGCAGCGCGCTGCTGTTGATCGACGGGCGGGTGCTCGGGTTGTTTCGGCGGCCGGCTGTTATCGGATAGATGGCGCTTAGCCGGTGTGTTCGGTGTATTTCTTGTAGATCCAGCGCCTTCCGTCATGACGCCGCCAGACCTGGCCGGTCAGCAACCGTCCGGTGATGGATCGCCGCGGAATGAAAATCTTCCGCAAGTGCCAGACTTCGGCCCAGGCGGGCTTCGGACTGAGGCTCAATATTCGTAACCGCTCCTGGCTTTCAACATGCATGGCGCGCGCTCACGATTTAACGAGGCCGCCGGGCGGAATATGATCGCCCGACGGCGAAGTTAACAGGGGTTGGGACGGATCAAATCGTCCACTGCATGCACGATAGCGCGCGGCGGTCGCGACGCAATCGCAGTCGCTGGTTAAGCTAACCTGTCAACCTTACCGCCGGCTCTTCCATTGCGCGAACCAGCCGGAAAATCGCCCGCTGTCGCGCTCGCCGCCATGCCAGGCGGCATACACCGCGCCGTCATCTGCGACCAGAACGACGGCATCGAGGCCCTTGGAGCGGCGCAGCGTGTCGATGGCCTGCTGCGGCGTTTGCGCGATTGGACCGGCGACGTTGAAGGACGTGTTGACGGATATCTCGACGCCGATGTGACGGCCGAGCGCCTTCAGATAAGCGTGGGTGAGGGGATCGTCATCCGCATTGACGATCTGGATCCGGCCGGTGCCGTCGGCATGAATCACGGCCGGAATTTTGTCACGGGCGCCCGGCTTCGATTGCGCCGTCAACACCATGTAATTGTAGGCGTTGTAACCGGCATCCGACGCACCCGGCAGCAGATCGAAATATTCCCGGGCAGCGTCCAGCGTTGCCATCGGCGCCAGGGGACGGATCGCCTCGCGGTATTTGACGCGCTCGTTGAGCCGCTCGCGTGCCAGGGGATCGCAGGGGTTGGCGAGGATCGAGCGGTGGCCGAGCGCGCGCGGGCCGGTCTCGGCGGCGCCCTGATACAGCGCAATCACGCCGCTCTGCGCAACCATGAACGCCATCAGGTCGGCGATGGTGTCGCGTCCATCAGCGGTCGAGATATCGCCAATCCGCTGCGAGGCGATGTCGCCGGCTTCCAGCGCGCTCGCAATGGCTTCATTGGACGGCGGCAGGCCGCAATAGAACGCATGCGTCATCGGCGCGCCGCGCGGGGCGCCCGCCAGATGCGCGAACATCCACGCCGCGCCGATGGTGACGCCGGGATCGCCGGGCACCGGCGGCACCCACAGATGGAGGCGCGCGTTGCGTTGCTGGGCGCGGGCGAACCAGGCTTCATCGAAATGTTCGAGCAGGCGCATGTTGCCGATCGCGTTCAGCGCCACGCCGCCGGTCAGCACCAGCCGGCTCGCGCCTGTGATGCGCAACAGGTGATCCGCGACATGGATCATGGCGTCCTCGAACACCAGTTGCGTCGCGGCGGCCTTGTCGAGGCGATCCTTTGTGTCGGGACGGTGATGGATGTCCTCGACACGCAGCACCGCGTCGGGATTCCAGAGCTGCTCGAGCTTGAGCGGCGGCCCAAGGATGTCGGTGAGGGCCGTCTTGTAAGGGTTATCGAACGGGTCGCAATACCAGTTGGCCATCGCGCGGTTGAGCCTGACGTCGCCGGCCTCGCCGAAATGCAGGACGTTTCGCAGCCGCGCGTAATACGGATTTGTCGCGCGGTTCATGTCGCCCCAGGCGGCCGCGCCCATATAGCGGCCTTCGCTGGAGAGCCAGGTCCAGCCGCCCTGCGTCGATGAAATCACGCTGTAGAACGCGCCCAGTGAGTCGAACATGCTGTCGTTGCAGTAGAGCCGGCGCAACTTGCCGTTCTGGACGACGTACAGCGAGATCGACCCCTGATCGCCGGTGCCATCGAGCACCGCGACCGCCACCGGCTCGCCGTCGTCGGCGAAGGGCGACGCCGCATAGGAAAACCAGGCATGGTTGTCGTGATGCGGCAGGCAGATCAGCGGCACGCGTTCGGAAAGCCCCAGTTGCTTCGCAAGGATCTTTGGCGTGCGCGTCATCTGGTCGAGACGCCGTCCGTCGAAACCCGCGGCTTCGGTGGTGCGCAGCAGCTTGAGGCTTTGCGGGATTTCTTCCAGCACCGAGCGTGCCAGTGTTCCCGCCAATGTCGGGTAGTCCCAGCTGGTCAGCCAGGCGTCGACATCGCCGATGTCGCGGCCGATGCCGCGCAAGGCTGCAACCATGGCGTCGATCGAGGCGCGCGGATATTCCGTCGTGTGCTTGTTGCCGGAAAAACGTTCTTCCTCGTTGTTGAGGATCAGGCGGGGGCCATGGGCCTGCGTCACTTCGACCAGCGCCACGCCTGAATTGTGCGTGCCGGGTGCGCCGAGGCCGGCGAGATAGACCGTTTCCCCGCGCGCGAGCTTGTCGCGCACATGCGCGATCCGCGCATCGGCAAATTTTGAGCCGAGCTGGTGAAAGCCGGCCGCGCCAAACGTCTTCGCAGCCAGCCATCGCGCGGCACGGAATCCGCCTGCGGCGAGCTTCGGATGTCGGGGACCAATGCGTGTCGGGTTCAATTCGCGGACCTTGCAGGGAATACATGTCGTCGCCATGCATCAATCATAAAAGGCGGCGCGCAACAATGCTGTTTCATCCAGCGGAATAAGCGGCCGCTTGCCAGTCCGCGCGCGGCTTGCGACACTTTGCCAAAATAATAAACGACGTGGGAGAGAACGATGACGGCTCGAATCCGAACTCTGGTTGCCATGACGGCGATCGCCGCGATGACCGCGACCGCAGCCGGCGCGCAGAAGAAATACGATCCGGGCGCGTCCGATACCGAAATCAAGATCGGCAACATCATGCCCTATAGCGGCCCGGCCTCCGCCTATGGCACCATCGGCAAGGCCCAGGCCGCGTTCTTCAACAAGATCAACGCCGAAGGCGGCATCAACGGCCGCAAGATCAATTTCATCAGCTATGACGACGCCTACAGTCCGCCGAAGGCCGTCGAGCAGGCACGCAAGCTGGTGGAGAGTGACGAGGTTTTGCTGGTCTTCCAGCCGCTCGGCACGCCGTCGAACTCGGCGATCCAGAAATACATGAACGCGAAGAAAGTCCCGCAGCTTTTCGTGGCGACAGGGGCCACTAAATTCGGCGATCCGCAGAATTTTCCGTGGACCATGGGCTGGCAGCCAAACTACCAGAGCGAGGGCCGGATCTACGCGGCCTACATCCTGAAGAATTATCCGAACGGCAAGATCGCCGCGATCTGGCAGAACGACGACGCCGGCCGGGATCAGATGAAGGGATTGCGCGACGGCCTCGGTGCCAAGGCCAACATGATCATCGCCGACAAATCATACGAGGTTGCCGATCCCACCATCGATTCGCAGATCGTGGCGCTGAAAGATTCCGGCGCCGACATCTTCATGACGTGGGCAGCGCCCAAGGGCGCGGCGCAGGCGATCCGCAAGGTCGCGGAACTCGGCTGGAAGCCGGTCTATCTGCTCGGCAACGTCTCGACGTCGGTTGCCACCGTGCTGAAGCCGGCCGGATTGGACAACGCCAAGGGCATTATCTCGACGGCCTACATCAAGGATCCGACCGATCCCGTGTGGAAGGACGATCCCGGCATCAAGGCGTGGGCCGCCTTCATGGACAAGTATTTTCCGGACGGCGACAAGACCAACAACAACAACGTCTATGGCTATGCGACGGCGCAGACCATGGTCCAGGTGCTGAAACAATGCGGCGACAACCTCACGCGCGAGAACGTGATGAAGCAGGCCGCCAGCCTGAAAGGCGTTACCAGCGACGTGCTGCTGCCCGGCATCCAGATCAACACCGGGGCGAACGATTTCTTTCCGATCGAGCAGATGCAGCTGATGAAGTTCAACGGCGTAAGCTGGGAGCTGTTCGGCGACATCATCGCGGGTGAGGTTGGGCACTAAGCCAGCGCCCGGATTGATTCAGCTCAACCTGCGCAGGGTCGAGGACGGGGTTTCGCCGAATTTCTTGCCGTAGGCGCGCGCCATGCGGCTCAGATGTGTAAAGCCGAGTTCGAACGCGATCTCCGTGATGCTCTCGCCGGGGCGTGCGCTGGTCAGCCGGGCATTGAGGTGCGCCAGCCTGATATCGAGCAGCATCTGCGAAATGGACGTGCCGAAATGGCGGCGGAAGCCGATCTGCAGCGCGCGGATGCCGATGCCGGTGATTTCGGCGAGTTGGGCCAGATCGAGCGGCTCGGCGGCGTGGGCATGCAGACAATCCCGCGCCCGCCGCAACGGTCGCGGCAGCGTTTCGACGCGGCCGCCGAACACCTGCATTGCTTCGCTCCGGCTGTGGCGCTGACCATGAAGCAGCGCGACGAGCAGGGTCTCGCGCAATTCGGCCGCCGCGACCGGCGCCAGGCGGTGGCCTGGTCCGAGATTTTCGGCCAGATCGACCAGATCGGCGGCCCGTGACTGCAGCTCGCGCCCGCAGGCCTGGTTGAGATCGATCGCCGGCGCAAATTCGACCGCGCCGGCCGGCTTTCCCGAAAGCGCTGCGGCCCGCTGTTCGACCAGCCGCCGGTCAACCAGAAGGATCAGCTGGGCGCAATCGCCGTCCCATGTCATCCGTGTCGGGATCGTCGGCGACAGCAGCGAAGCGCGCGTGCCCGGACGGCTCTCGACCTCGCAGGCCGCGGTTGCTATCCGCGCCGATCCGCGAAGCGGAATCTGCAGCAGAAAGAAGCGGTCGAGGCAGCCGGGATCGATCGATACCGATCCGCCATAGGCGACGTAGTTGATGGAGAAACCGTCGAAGGCGGCGCAATTGTGCAGGGCGTAGAAACCCGGCGCCGACGGGCGAGCCGGCGTCAGCTCATGGGGACAGAAGATGCGTCCGATTGCCTCGGCGGCGGCATCGACATCGCCGGTCGATACGCGATTGAACGCGGCCAGCCTCGCGTCTCCTACCCTTTCCGCAACGGCTGCGCCCATCGTCCTCACACGGCCTTCGGGTTTGTTTGAACCCTATAATATCTCTTGGGCGGGTGCTTGGAAAGGCGATTTGACAGCGGATTGTGCCCGATCCTTGCGCAGCCGGCGACATCAGCGCCACGACAATCGTGCGCCGCAACATCACCCGTGCCCGTCCAAAAGAAAATCTTCGGCGCCGATGGCGGATTCGTTTTGCGGCTAGACGGCCGGGTGGGTTCGCCGCAGCCTGCGCAAACACGACTGATCTTGACCGATCAACCATCCAACAGGAGACGGCACATGGCAGCACTCGAAAAGGGGATCACCGCTGATGGCACCGGCTACGGCGGCGTGACCTGGAATATCCTGGGTCAGGTCTATTTCCCGAAGGCGGTGACCGATTCCACCTTCGCCTTCGAGACCAACAGCGACCCCGGCCAGTTCGTGCCGGTCCATATCCATCCGACCCAGGATGAATTCATTCTGGTGCAGGAAGGCGAACTCGATCTCAAGCTCGACGGCGTCTGGGTGAAGGCGAAGGCCGGCGACCTGGTGCGGCTGCCGCGCGGCATTCCGCACGGTTACTTCAACAAGTCCGACAAGCCGGCGCGCGCGCTGTTCTGGGTGTCGCCGATGCAGAAACTCGAAGCGCTGTTCAACCGGCTGCACAACATGACCGACCCCGCGGAGGTGGTGCGGGTTTCCGCCGAACACGAGGTGAACTTTCTGCCGCCGGAGGCCAACGAATAGCGGCCAGTTCAGGCGCCGCGGCCCGCATCACGCTCACGACGGAGACAACCATGGTCAAGCAAAAGCAGGTCTGCATCATCGGCGCCGGTGTGTCCGGGCTTGCTGCGGCCAAAGCATTTTCGTCGCGGGGCCACCGCGTCACCATTGTCGAGCGCAGCGGCGACCTCGGCGGCGTATGGGAGCCGGCAAGGTCCTATCCCGACGTGCAGACCCAAAGCCCGAAAGAGCTTTACCGCTACACCGACAAGGCCATGCCGGCATCTTATCCGGAATGGCCGAAGGGTCCGCAGGTCCATGCCTATCTTGCCGAATACGCCCGTGATCACGGCCTCGATCGCTTGATCCGCTTCAATACCGAAGTGGTGCAGATGAATAGCCGCCCGGACTCACAGCCGGGCTGGCGGCTCGACCTTCGCGGCCCTGATGGCGGCACCCAAGAAAATTTTCACGAGGATTTTGATTTCGTCGCTGTCTGCATCGGGCAGTTCAACGAACCGCAGACCCTCAGTCTTCGCGGCGAGGAGGCGTTCAAGGCGCAGGGCGGGCGCGTCCTGCACTCCTCGCAATACAATGATGCCGGCCTCGCCAGGGGAAAAAAGGTGGTCGTGCTCGGCGGCTCGAAATCGGCCACCGATATTGCGGTAAACGCGGTCAATTCCGGCGCCAGCGACGTCACGCTGGTGTACCGCGAACCGGTGTGGCGGATTCCCTACTTCATCGGCGGACTGATCAACTTCAAGCGCATCCTCTACATCCGCGCGCTGGAGGAGATGTTCAAGAGCTGGGGCATCGGAGCGATGTCGCGGTTCAAGCACGCGGTGGCGAAGCCGTTTGTCTGGGCCAACTGGCGCGGCCTGGAAAGCATGCTGAAGCTGCAGCTCAAGCTGAAGAAATGCGACATGGTTCCGAAGCAGCGCATCGAGGACGGCGTCAATTGCTCGGTGCCGATCGCCACGCCGGATTTCTTCCCGATGGTGGCCGATGGCCGGATCAAGGCCATCCGCGGCAGCTTCGACCACTATGACGGCAACAGCATCGTGATGACCGGCGGCGAGCGCGTTGCAGCCGACCTCGCCATCCTCGCCATCGGCTACAAGCTCGGCGTGCCGTTCCTGCCGCAGGCGCTTCGTGACCGGCTGGTGGACGGCGACGGCCAGTACCGGCTCTATCGGCTGATCGCCAACCCGGACCTGCCGGACATGGGTTTTGTCGGCTTCAACTCCAGTTTCTGCACGGTGCTGTGCGCCGATTTGGCGGCAAACTGGCTGGTCCGTTACGCCGACGGCCAGCTTGCCCAGCAGCCGAGCCCCGCAGAGATGCGTGACAACATCGAACTGATGCTCAACTTCAAGCGCGTGGAGCGGCCGGCGGCTGGCGTCTATGGCGGGCTGTGCGTGGCGCCCTACCACTTCAAGCATTTCGACGAGTTGCTCGCCGACATCGGGACAACAACACGCCGGCGCAGCGCGCTGGCGGAGAAATTTACCCCGCCGGATGCGGATGCGTATGCGCGGTTTCTCGCCTCTGCACCGGACTATAAAGTATCGGCATGAAGCGGGGAGACGGCCAATAACCGAGCTAGGCCGCACTCCGGCTCGCAGGAGTTCCCAAAGATCGAGGGCGCCGGATCGTCGCGCGCAGCGACATTCCGCCGGCGACGCCGACGCCGAGCACGTACATCCATCCTTCGTGAAAATCGAACAGGTGCGAGTTCAGCAGTGAACTGACGAAATTCTGCACGACGGTGATGAGCCCGATCCAGGCCGCCAGGCCGTCGCCGCGGAACAGCAAGAGATGGCTCAGCCACATCCCGTACAGCGTAATGACGCCGAGCAGTCCCCATTGCACGGCAACGTTGAGGGTCTGGTTGTGCGGATTGCTGACCACCTCGGCCGACAGCCCGGTCTGCCCGGCGGCTGCGCGCGCGAACAGCTGCCTGGTCGAACCGGTGCCGTGGCCGAACAAGGGGGCATCGGCAAAGAAGCCGAGCGACTTGCGCCAGTAGTGCAATCGTTGCGCTGTCGACACCACCGTGTTGGTTTCATAGCCCTGATACTCGGTCGCCACGTCGGCGATGCGCTGCCGCAGATAGGGCGAGGTCGACCAGACGATGGCGGCGGCGACGATGGCCGCCGCAAACAGCGCCGGCATGGTGCGCCGGCTCAGATGCAAGGCGGTGAACAACACCAGCAGCACCGGCATGTAGACGAGCGCCGTGCGTGCCGAGGCCACGAACATCATGTTCGCAACGAACGCCACCGACAGCACCAGCCAGCCGATCGCTGCGGCCAGCCGCCGCTCGCGGACAGCGATCAGCGCCGGCAACGCCAGCGCAAACGCACACAGCGCGAACTCCTGGCTCTGGTCGATATAGTTCTTGACCGGGACACCGTCCGAAACGGTCCGCGTGATCTTGAACGCCGGATAGAACAATACGATCCAGGACAGGATCATCATCAGCGTGCAGGAGCCGAGGAAGGCCGCGAAAACCCACATGGCGCGCTGCGAACGCTGAAAGTGAAAGAGCAGAAACGGAATCACCAGCAGCTTTGCCGCCGGCTTGATGCCGCTCAGGCTTTCCGACCAGGTGCCATCGGTCCAGAGCACGCCCAGAACCGCGAGCGCGACGAACGCCAGGGGCAGGGCGCAAGCCGGATGCGTCAGATGGCGGGCGAACGCGCCCCAATCGAGCGTCGGAATGAGGACGACGAGCCAGAGCACGATAAGAACAGCCGTGGCGGAGGTCGACCACGGCAGCGCCGCCGCGGTCAGGGCCGCCAGGATATCGGCATTGCGGACATCGACCGCCAGACGGCGCAGCGTGCCGCGCCATCCCGGTTGGCCGGCCGGTCCGGCATGATCGCACAGCAAATTACGCTCGACGCTCGTCATCGCAGCATCCCAAGGTTCTGAAGATCTCGTCAGGCCGTCGCCAAAGTGCGTCGAGGTTTCCGCCAGCGTCCTATTGCGCGGCGACCAGGTACTCGACGGTTCTGGGGGGAGCGAGAAGGTCGCGGGCCTGGGTCTGGTGGCCGAAGCGTTCCACCAGTTCGCCGCGGCGCTCGCGAATTTTGCGGCGCCATTCATCCTGACCGGACAGCACCCGCGTGACGGATGCACAGATGGATTCGGTCGAGAACGGATCGAAATAGTCGGCAAGTTCGCCCGCCACTTCGCGAAACACCGGAATGTCCGAGCATAGAACGGGGGTGTTGGCCGCCAGCGCTTCGATGATCGGCACGCCAAAGCCTTCGGCCAGGCTGGGCATGATCAGGCCGTGTGCATCTGATATCAGCGTGGCCTTGTCATGTTCCTCGACATAACCCGCAAACCGGACGTTCGGCGGCGGATTGCGCACCAGACTGGTGCCGCCGGCGTAACCGATCACGACGAGGTCGGCATGGGGCATCTTGCGGAAGGCGCGGACCACCGAGTTGAGATTCTTTCGCGGTTCCGCCGAAACGATCACGACAAAGGTCGGTTGTCCCGGCCGTGCGGTAGAAGCCGGTACCGGCACCGGCGCGAGCCGGAACGGCTCGAAGCGCGTACGCGGGTAGACCACCCGCGCCGGCAGGTAGAAGAATTGCGGCAGCAGGTCGCGGAATCGGTTCATGCTGTAGTTGGAAACGAAGGCCAGTTCGTCGGCCTGATGCAGGCTGGTCATCAGGCGCGACAGGAACAGGCGCGTCGCGACGTCGCTCAGCTTCAGATCCGTGAGCGGCAAGAGGTCGTGGACCACGCAGATGACTTTGGCATTGGGGCCACGCTTGATCGCAACCCGCGTCGGCGTATCGACCAGGATGACGTCATAGTCGCGGGCATCGATCTGCGGCGGTGGGAGTTGTGCCAGCGCCGAAGCGTCCTGATAGCTGTAAAATCCGGGCTCGAGGAAGAAGTCGCGAAACAGTTCGAGGTGACGCAGGTCGGTCGGGATATATTCCAGTCCGGCGGTCTTGTTCTCGATCAGCTTGACCCGCAGGGGCAGAAGCCCGATCGCCCGCAGCAGGCATGCGCCGAATTCCCACGAGGTGCACGCGCGGATCCGGTGTTTGACCCAGTCGATCGTGCGCCGCAGCGCACTCCGCGCCACCGGCTCGTTCATGTCGGCTTCGTCCAGGAACCGGTAGAGGGCGAGCAGCTCGATCAGGCGCGAACCCGCCGGGAACAGTTGCGCGCGCCGCTGCCGGGTCCGCAGCTGACGATAGCGGCGCGTCGTTTCGACGAGCAGCGTCAGGTCGTGGCCTTCGGCGGCGAGCGACCGGATCAGCTCGCGCGTGAAATGAAAAATGCCGCGCTTGTGGTTCGGCTCGCCGAGCGCCTCGCTGACAACCAGGATCTTCATGCTCTCTTCTCTTCCAGTTCGAATTGGCGTTCGGAATATCTGTCGAGCGGTACCGTGCGTACGATGCGCCCTTGATCGAGGTTGATGACGCTGGTGCAGGTGCGGCGCAGCAGCGCCTGATCGTGGGACGCGATGATCACGATCGCGGCCATCGAGACCAGCTTGAGCAGTCGTTGCTCGGCCTTCGCCGAGAATTTTTCGTCGACCACGCTCAGCCATTCGTCGAGCAGCAGGATGTCGGCCGGAAACGCCGTGGCGGTGGCGAACAGCACGCGCATCAGCATGCCCGAGGAGAACATGCGCAGCGGCAAGTGCCGCATGCGCTCTTCGAGCTCGGTGAACTGCCAGATCTCGTCCACAACGGCCTGCGTCGGCTTGTGTCCGCTGATCCGCAGCAGCAGGCGGATATTGTCATCAGCCACGAAGTCCAGATTGGCGCCTGCGTTCAGGCCGATCAGCGGCACGATGTTGCCTGATATCTCCATGCGGCCGCGCGTCGGCGGATAAACGCCGGCAATCAGCCGCAGCAGGGTCGATTTTCCGGAGCCGTTCGGCCCGGCGAGGCCGATGCGCGCACCGGCGGTGGCTTCGAGCGAAATGTTGTCGATGGCGCGGATCGTGCGCATCTCGCTCCGCTCGTTGAGCAACCGTCCGAGCAGGCGGCGCTTGACCGAGAAGTCGTAGGCCCCGTAGAGCGGATAATCGAGGCTGACGTCGCGCAGGGTGATGCTGACCATGATTCAGATCCAGAACGCGGCTTTGCGCAGCTGCCTGACCGTCACGACGCTTGCAACCGCCAGTACGGCGACGCACACCAGGGCGTAAATGATGCTGGTCATGCTGACATGACCGGTCGCCAGCGGTTCGCGCCACACGGCGAACAAATGCGTCAGCGGATTGAGGCGCATGACTGTGGAATTCGGATTGATCATTTCCGCCGTCCAGATCACCGGAGAGGACAGGAAGGCCAGCGTCAGCGTCGATTCGATGATCGGCTTCATGTCGCGGAATCGCGTGGCCAATGCGCCAAGGATCAGGCCGAGGCCGAGCGTGCAGGCGACGAACAGCGCAAATCCCGGCAGGGCGGCGATACAGCCTTCGATATCGGTCCGGGCCAAAGCAAGCCAGAGGATAAACGGCACGCTGGCATTGTGGAGCGCGAACAGCACCTGTCGGAACAGGCATTGCAGCAGGAAGATCACCGGCGGCAGCGCGCGATCCTTGATCAGGCCGGCCGAACTCTGCAGCGCCGTCGTCGCATCCAGCACGACATTGTTGAGAAAGGTCCAGGCCGTCAGGCTGATCGCCAGCATCGGAAGCCGCGCGACAGCGTTGGCGTTGGACAAATGCCCGATCACCGAGCCCAGCACCGCGACCATGATCGCCATCTGGATCGACATCCAGAACGGGCCCAGCAGCGAGCGGACGTAACGGTGACGCATGTCCGACCAGGCGAGGGTGGCCGCGATCCTGACAGCGCCGACGAGCCCGGCGGTTTCGGATCGCATGGCGCGGGCGGACCGCACCTCCGCCTTGCTGGTGACGGCATCGAGATAGATCGCCTCGATCGCCTGCTTGAAGAGCGTGGTGGAATATTTCGTCATGGCGCGCCGCCGGGCGGCAAGCCCCATGCGCTGACGTCGCTCCGGGTCGCGGATCAGGACGTCAATCGCTTCCGCAAGCTTGTCGTGATCGCCCGGCGGCACGGTGATGGCCTCGATCCCATGACGTGCGATGTGTGGAACGGCGGTGTCGAGCGACGTGTTGATGACCGGGCGACCTGCCGCCATCGCTTCCAGTTGAACCAGTCCGAAGGTTTCCGCCGACGTCACCGACGGCATCACGAACACGTCCGCGATGTACATCAATTTGACCAATTCACTATCGGGAACGGAGCCGAGCAGACGTACGCGATCGGCGACGCCGAGGCTCTGGATCAGCGCTTCGAGCCGCGTGCGTTCGCGCCCTTCGCCGACAATCCAGACTTCAAAGGACCGGCCCACCGCGGCGCGGATCAGCACATCAAAACCCTTGTAGGGAACAAGGCGGCCGCAAGCGAGCACCAGCCGTCCGCGATCGTGCCCGACCTTGAGGTCGGGGTGACGCGGGACCGGCCGTTCATACTTCGAGACGTCGATGCCAAAGGGGACGACGTGGCATTTGTCGGTGAATTCGCGCAGCAACGGGGTTTCGTCGAGCAAGGCGCGGTCGGAGACGATGATCGCTTCCGCCCGCGAGAGCGTCCGGCGCATCAGCGGTTCGACGAACCGCCTGAGCTTGGCGTGGGTGACGATGTCGGCATGCCAGTGCACGACGAGCGGACGCTTGCGGCCAAAGCCGAGCGCGAACACCAGGTCAGCCAGCGGAAACGGCGCATGAAGCACCACCAGATCGTGCTGTGCGATCCGGCGCCACAGCCGCAACGGATAGGTCGGCGCAAACGGCAGTGACAGGATGTCGCCGAACGAGCGCACGCGCTCGACCGGCACGTCGTGCACGACGATCCGGCGGCGTCCATTCGCGCTGGAACAGACCAGCACGACGAAGGCGAAGCTATCCTTCAGTCCGGTGCAGATGTCGCGGATGACGGTGAGAGTCCCGCCGAACAGGTCGGGATAATAGACCTTGAAGATGTGAAGCACCGACAGGCGGCGGGCGGAAGCGTCGATCGAAGTCATCATGCAGCTCGCGCCGGTCAGCGGATCAATAGGGCGGCGACGAACGGCGTCGCCAGCGCGGCAAAAAACGTCACGCAGCGGATCAACGCCGGCAGCACGGGCACGACGACCGCCGGCCTCGCGCTTTGGGCGAGGTGACATGCCGCCGGGAGGGATGGAGCGGAATTGCGGGGCGAAAGGACGTGCATGGTTGGGTTCCCCTGGTTGGATGATTTGCGTATATGTGGGAAAATTTCACACGTCAATAACCAACCGCAAAAAAGTGGGATTGTGTCCCACGCCGGGCGCGGCTACAATTTCGCCATGAGTGCCAACGCTTCGCCACCAAAGCCGGCTTCGCATCAACCGATCGCAGCGGACCGTCTGCAGGCGCCGCTGGCGCGCCTGCTGCGTCCGCTGGTGAGGTTATGCATCCGCGGCGGCATGACGTTTCCCGCGCTGGCGCAGCTGCTGCGCGAACTCTTCGTCAATGTCGCCGAGCATGACTTCGCGCTTGACGGCAAGGAGCAGACCGACAGCCGGGTCAGCCTGCTGACCGGGATCCATCGCAAGGAAGTGGCCCGGCTGCGCGGCGCCGGAACGCCCGTCAACGAAACGCCGGCCACGCTGTCGCGTACCAGCGCGATCATCGCCCGCTGGATGGCCGCGCCCGAATTCACCGACAAGGCCGGCGACCCCTTGCCATTGCCGCGCACCGCTGACGGCGACGCGCCATCGTTCGAGGCGCTCGTCGAATCGGTCACCAAGGATGTCCGGCCGCGCGCGGTGCTGGACGAATGGCTCGACCGGCAACTTGTCAGCATCAACGCGAATGAAGAGATCGTGCTGGTCGATACCGCCTTCGTTCCGCGCGGCGACGACGATCGCAAATGGCACTATCTCGGCCGCAATTTGCACGACCACGTCGCCGCGGCGGCGGACAACGTTTCGGCGGTCACGCCGCGCTTCCTCGAGCGCGCGGTACATTACGACGGCCTGTCGCCCAAATTGGCCAAGCGCCTCGAAGCACGTTCGCGCGAACTTGCGATGGATGCGCTGAAGACCGCCAACCGCGAAGCCAACCGCGCGGTCGCCAAGGACAAGGGCGGCGGCGCCCGCTGGAATTTCGGCGTCTATATCTACCACGAGGCGCCGGACGGTGATGACGCCAAAGAAGGCGGCCAATCATGAGCAAACCGCCGATCGTCACCCGTCGCGCGCTGCTGGCGGGGTTTTGGCTTGCGGGCGTGTCCTCGGCCTGGGCACAGGTCCGGGGCGGCCGCAGCGGCGACGATCAGGGTATCGGCGGCACCGGCGCCGCGAGAATCGGCGACGATCACGGTATCGGCGGTACCGGCATTGTCGGGGTCATCCAGCGTTTCGGCAGCATCTTCGTTAACAGCGAACGCATCGGCTATGCGCCCGATGTGCCGGTGCGGATCAACGGCGAGGCGGCGTCGGTCAAGGCGCTGCGGATCGGACACGTCGCGCGCGTCGTTGCGATGCGCCAGGCCAATGGCGCGCTGACCACTCGCGGTATCTCGGCTGTCAGCGAAGTGATCGGACCGATCCAATCCGTCGGGGCAGGCGAGATGTCGGTGCTGGGCCAGCGGGTGACGTTCACGGGGCGCGAAACCTGGCGGCCCGGTACCTACGTTGCGGTGTCCGGATTGCGCCGAACCGACGGCGTCATCGTCGCCAGCCTCGTCGAGAAGCGCCGCGACAACGCCACGCGGGTCACAGGATTGCTGGAGCGCGATCGCGATGGCGTGCGGATTGGTGGCTTGCGCCTTGCGGGCGCCGATCCGGCGCTGATCGGTCAGCGCGTTCACGCCGAGGGCCGGTTTGCGCAAGGCGTGATGCAGGTCGCGCGCGCCAGACGGGACGATTTTTCCGATCTGATCGGCGCCAGCCGTCTGTCGATCGAAGGCTACGTGCGGCGGGTCGGGGACGTCTTGCAATTCGGATCGGGCTATGTCGCGCGCGACGTGTCGCGCTTTGAGCCTGCCGGCGACGCACGCGTGGTCGTGAACGCCGTGCTCGACGCCTCGCGCGGCCTGCGGGTCGAATCCGTGCAATCCGTCAGCCACTTCCCGGGCGCGTCGATCGGAAATCCGGCTGGCCCCGCCAGGGCTCCGGGCTCAGCCCCCGGCCAGGGCGGCACGCACGTTCCCGGCGGTTCGCCGCAAGGGCCAGGCGGAGCTCCAGGCCCGGGTCGCGCGAGCGATCCCGGTGGGTCTATGTCACCCGGCGGCAGCCCCGGATTCCCGGGAGGCCCATCTGGGCCGGGGGGATTCGGCGGACCTAGCGGCGGTGGCCCCGGCGGCTTCGGTGGAGGTGGTCCCGGTGGCGGTGGAATGGGCGGTGGCGGTCGACGGTAGGCGTCGCTGCGGTGTTTTAGTGCCGCTTGCCGTATTCCATCCTATCTGTGCATGGGGTTGTTTTCGAGATTTTGTGTCTAGCCTGAGCTGAGCCGCACGCCGGCGCGCAAAAACTTCTGCGGATCGACCGCCTCGCCGTCGATCCGTGTTTCGTAGTGCAGATGCGGACCGGTCGAACGGCCGGTCGAGCCGACCGCACCGATCACCTGTCCGATCTTGACGACGTCGCCGACCCTGACGTGGATCTCCGACAGATGGCCGTAGCGGGTCGATAGCCCATTGCCATGGTCGATCTCGACCATGCGGCCATAGCCGCCCATCCATCCCGATGAAGCCACTTTGCCGTTCGCGGTTGCGCGCACGGGGTCGCCGGTCGCGGCGCGGAAATCGAGGCCGGTATGCATCGCCGGCCGACCGAGGAAAGGATCGCTGCGAACGCCGAAGCCGGAGGTGAACTCGACTTCGCCGACGACGGGTTTGCGATAGGGCACCAGTGCCAGCGTGCGGTTGAGCCGCTCGACCTGGGCACGGGTGGCGTTGATCCGGTTGAGCTGGCGCTCGAACGGGCCGGCATCGGCCCCAAGCTTCACCGGAACGAAGGGGCCGCCGACGCCGGAACGTGGCGTCGCGGCTTCGAGTTGCGCCATGTCGAGGCCAAGATCGGTGAACACGCCGCGCATCCGGCGGACGCGCGATTCCATGCTGTCTTCGACCGAGCTCAGCGCCGCCATCTGGCGCCGCTCGACCTGGTCGAGCGAGGTCTGCAGGCGGACCAGGACATTGTCGACGCCCTGGACCTTGGCGTACTGGTTGGCTTGCTGCTTGACCACGACCGGTGCGCGCGACTCCAGACGGGCTTCACGATCCGGCGGCGCCACAAAGATCACGGTGTCGCTGATCGGGCTGGGCTTCGGTGTACCGGAAGCCGGGGTCTCGGCGGCGGCGCCGCGGGCGGGCGGGCGGATCGATCCGGTGGCCGTGCTGTCGGGAATGGAGCCCAAAGCGGTGGCGCGGGATTCCAGCGCGGTCTGGCGCTTCATGATCTGGTCGAGCTTCTGGTCGAACTGTTCCTGGTCGAGCAGTTGGCGGCTGGTGGTGCGATCGACCTTGGCGCGCAGCTCGGCGATGCGGTCTTCATAGGCGTATTGCATCTCGGCCTGGCGGGCGATCAGCCGGGTCAGGACGTCGTCGCGAAAGGCGAAATAGGTGGCGGTCGCCGCCGACCACATTCCAAGCACGACGACCGTGCCGACGACGATCCAGAACACCACGGGCCCGAACCGCACCTGCTTGCCGGCATGAACAATGGCATAGCCGTCATTGGCCGGAGGAAGTGCCGCGGCCTGCGCCACGGGACGTCGCGCCCGGCTGTCATGGGGATGATGGTGCTGGTGGTGGTACTCGGAATGATGACCGGAACGGTACGACATCGGCTCTCCCGCGCCGGTCGGACAGGGGTTCCGTACGGCTCAATTTGCGAGGCCGATTTGACCCACTCATGGTTAATTTTTGGGAAATGGAACCTGGAAAACTATAATCCTTGCACTGCGGCCAATACCTCGTCGGCGTGGCCATCAACCCGCACGTTGCGCCAGATTTTGGCGATCTTGCCGTCCTTGCCGATCAGAATGGTCGTGCGAAGAATCCCGAGGAAGGTCCTGCCATACATGGATTTTTCGCCCCAGGCGCCATAGGCCTCCAGCATCTCGTGTTTTTCATCCGAAATCAGAGGAATCGAGAGCTGGTGCTTGTCGCGAAAGGACTCCTGGGCCCTTACGGTGTCGGCGGAGATGCCCAGCACGGCCGTACCGCTTTCGGCAAACGCGTCCTTGAGGCGGGTGAAGTCGATCGCCTCCCTGGTGCAGCCGGGGGTATCGGCACGGGGGTAAAAGAACAGCACCAGTTTCCGGCCGGCGTAATCGGCCAGGGCGACGCTGTTGCCGCCGTCCCGGGGCAGCCGGAAGCTGGGCGCTTTGGCGCCTTCAGCCAGCGCAGCCGCCGGTCCGGGCGCGGGGAGCGGCTTCTCGGTCGGCTTGGGAATCGGCCCGGAATCGGATTTCGGGGCCGCCGATAGGTTGGATTTTAACGATTTCGACGCCGGCTTGTGGGATTCTTTGGTCAAAGCGCTTTTGGCCGCTTTGCCTGATTTTGTTGCGACCGCCTTGCCGGCCTTGGCCGCGGGCGTTTTGACTGGAGCTTTCGAGCCACTGCGGGCTGCCTTCGCCGGGATCGTTTTGCGGGCGGATTTCTTGGCAGGCGTCTTCGCGGATGACTTGGCAGGTGTCTTTGCGGGTGTCTTTGCGGATCCCTTGGAGGATTTCTTGCGCGTTTTCTTGGACATACGCCTTCCTTTCGTCGCTTTCGGCGGATCAACCAATAGGGTATTGCGGGTCTTGTCCCGGCCTATCGGATTCGCTCCGGCTGCTGGGCAAGTTTGATGACCTCGGAGTATGGTTACAAGGAATTCGACGCACCACCCGTCCGCTCGTTGACGGCCCGTTTGATTAAGTCGGCGATTGAGTCCTTGGGCTGGGCTACGAGTAACAGTATTAATCGAGGATTGGCAGCGATGCCGGCACGGGAGCGCTCGATACAGATCGATGGGCGCGCCTGCGGCGACGATCAACCTCAGCGCCAGCACCGAGAGGCAATGGCTAGGAATAGTTCGCCCCAACGTCCTGGGCTCCAAGGTTCTGGGCTGAAAGGTCCTGGGCCCCAAGGTCTTGGGCGCCAAGGTCTTGGGCGCCAAGGGTCGAATCCGCGTGCCGAGGCCCAAATCTCGCAATGGGATGACGAGGCCGGCTGGGATACCGACCAGGATGAGGCGGCGCGCTACCGCGCACGGCGGCTGTTGTCCCGTTCCAATTCCCGTTTTCACCGGTTCAGCGACAACGTTTCGGCGCTGAACCGATGGATCACCGGCGAACGTTGGGTCAAGCGCCTATCGGTCGTGATTGCGGTGCTGGCCGTGATTTTTGCCAGCTGTTTCGGCGGGCTTTGGTGGCGGCTCGGCGCCGGCCCGATCAATCTCGACCTGGCGACGCCCTGGCTTGCGAAGGCGATCGAGGAAAATATCGGGCACGGCAATACGGTCGAGGTCGGTGGCACGCAAATCGAGCGCGCCGGTAAAATTCGAATCGCGGTGCGTATCCGCGACATCGTGGTCAGGGACCGCGACCAGGCGATTGTCGCAAGCGCCCCGAAAGCCGAGGTGAGATTATCCGGCACCGCATTGTTGATGGGGCGGCTTCGCGCCGAGAGCCTCAATCTGGTCGATGCCGAACTCGCGGTACGAATCACACCGGACGGCCAGGTGACGGTATCCGCCGGTGACACGGCCAAACCATTGGCGACCGGCGTGGCCTCGAAGCGCGACGCTGGCCTGGCGCCCACATTCCCGCGGCCGGCACCGCCCCCTGGCACGCCGGCGCCCGAGACCGCACAGAACGGATTGCTGGCCGGCCTCGATTGGCTCGACAGCCTGAGCCTGACCGGTCTCGACGGACAAAATCTCAACGAGATCGGCTTGAAGAACGGCAATCTGGTCGTCGACGACCAGCAGCGCGGCAACAAGTGGACGTTCGACAATATCAGCATGAGCCTTCGCCGGCCGAGCGCCGGTGGCGTGGCGCTGAGCGTGGGCGAGGAGGGCGCCCGACCATGGTCGCTGCGGGCGGTGATCGGGCCGCCGACCAACGGCGTGCGCTCGGTCGATCTGCGTGCCGACAAGGTGCCGACGGCCAATATTCTGCTGGCGATGCGGGTCAAGGATCTCACCTACAGCGCAAACCTGCCGCTGTCGGGCGAACTGAAAGGCGAACTCGGCCGCGACGGCCTGCCGACCTATTTCCGCGGCAAACTTACCGCCGGTGCCGGCCACATCATCGACAGCGATACGCCCGATTATCCGATGGCGATCGATGCGGCGGAAATGAACGTCGAATGGGATTCCGCGCGGCGCGTGCTGGTCGCCCCGTTCAAGATCGTTTCCGGTGCCAACCGGGTAACGCTGCTCGGCCATCTCGAGCCGCCGAATGGAACCACGACCGAATGGCAGGCCGGGTTGAGCGGCGGCACCATCGTGCTGGCCGGCAATGAGGGCGAACAGCCGCTGATCTTCAACCGCATCGCGATCGGCATGCGCTTCGACACCGACAGGAAGCGCTTTCTGCTCACGCAGGCAGATATCAGCAATGGCGAGATCGGCGTCGCCGGAACCGGCAGCGTCGATTATTCCGGCGAGGCGCGGCTCCAGCTTGGCTTTGCCGGTACGCCGATGTCGGCCTCCGCGCTCAAGCGGATGTGGCCGGTCCTGATCGTGCCGGAAGTGCGCGAATGGGTGATCGAGCGGATCGAACGCGGCACGCTCCAGCGCATCGAGGTCGGCGTCAATTCGCCGGTGCGAAATTTGTCGCGCAAAGGCCCGCCGATTCCCGACGACGGCCTGGCGGTCAATATCACGGCGACGGGCGTGACGGTGCGCCCGGTCGATGACATGCCGGTCGTGCGCGACGCCGACCTGAAGGCACGGGTGACGGGTCGCACCGCCACCGTCAACATCGGCCAGGGCATCGCCGATACGCCGGCCGGTCGCAAGGTCACCATTTCGGATTTCACCTTCGAGGTGCCGGACATGGCGCCGAAGCCATCGCCGGCAAAGGTCAAATTCCGCATCGACGGCACCCTTCCGGCGGCGGCCGAGATTCTGGCTTCCGATCGGCTCAGCGACGTATCCGCCACCTTCGTCGATCCGAACGCGAGCAAGGGAAATGTGACGGCCACCGTCATGCTCGGCATGCCGGTCAAGGGCGTGCTGACCAAGGCCGATACCACTTATTCCGTGACCGCCGATCTCGGCGGGGTTTCCATCGACAAGCTGGTGATGAACCAGAAGCTGGAGGCCAACACGCTGAAGGTCGTTGCCAACAACAACGGCTACCAGGTCAGGGGCGACGTCAAGATAAACGGCCAGGCGGCGTCGCTGGATTATCGCAAACCGAACGAAGGCGACGCCGACATCAAGCTGTCGGCGACACTGGATGACGCCAGCCGCGCGCGGCTTGGGCTGGATCTTGGTCCGGCCGTCAGCGGCGCGATCCCGATCAAGTTGATCGGCAAGATCGGCGAAAACGACACCCGCGTCGGCATCGAGGCCGATCTCACCTCGCTCCGGCTCGACAACATCCTGCCGGGTTGGGTCAAGGTGCCGGGCAGGTCCGGCAAGGCGACGTTCAGCGTCGTCAAAAAAGAGCAGTCGACGCTGTTCCAGGACATCGTCGTCGACGGCGGCGGCGTCTCGATCAAGGGCTCGCTGGAAGTCGACGCGAATGGCGAGCTGATGACTGCGAACTTCCCGACCTACTCGCCGTCGGAAGGCGACAAGACCTCGCTGAAAGCCGAACGCAATGCCGATGGCATCGTGAAGGTGACGATGCGCGGCGACGTGTTCGACGGCCGCGGCTTCCTCAAATCGGCGATCTCGGGCAAGGAAGCCGACGCCAAGAAGACCAAGAACATCGATCTGGACATCGACGTTAAGCTCGGCGCCGTCGCCGGCCACAATGGCGAGGCGCTGCGCAGCGTCGATGCCAAGATGTCCCGGCGCAACGGCGTCATCAAGACGTTTGCGATGACGGCCAAGGTCGGGCGCGATACGCCGGTGTCCGCCGATTTGCGCGGTCGCGTGCAGGGGCAGGGGCGTGACCTGATCATTCTGCAGACCAATGACGCCGGGGCGTTCCTCCGCTTCACCGATACCAACTCGAAGGTCTTTGGTGGTCAGCTCTCACTCGCGATGGAACCGCCGACGGTCGAACCATCAGCCAAAGAGGGCCTGATCAATATCCGCGACTTCTCCGTCAAAGGCGTTCCTGAACTGGAGCGCGCGGCGGCGGGCGGACCGGCAGGCGTGCAGAACGGCGTATCGTTCTCGGCGTTGCGCGCGGAATTCACCCGGCAGAGCGGACATCTCACGATCCGGGACGGCGTCGTGAAGGGCCCGACCATCGGCGCCACCATCGAAGGCACGCTCGATTATATCGGCAACTCCGTACGCATGAGCGGGACCTTCGTTCCGATGTACGGGCTCAACAACATGTTCGGCCAGATTCCCGTGCTCGGCCTGTTCCTCGGCGGCGGCAGCAATGAGGGCCTGATCGGCGTCACCTATGAGGTCGTCGGCACGCCGGCCGCGCCGGTGCTGCGCGTCAATCCGATTTCAGCGATGGCGCCCGGCGTGCTGCGCAAGATTTTTGAATTCAACACCGGCAAGCAAAACAACCCGATCGAATTCCCGCCGACCAATAATTAGGGCGTGAGCTGTTGAGGGATTTTGCCTTCAGCGATTGATCTGGCCAATCGGCATCGTCCCGCGCTAGCTTTCAAAAAAACCGGGAGGCTGGCGTCATGCAGATCACCAACGTCCGTGCGCATCATATCCGCATCCCCTATGACGCCGGCGTGGCGAGCTTCAAGCAGGGCGCCTCGGCGATATCGGCGCTCGAAATCGTTCTTGTCGAGGTCTCGACCGATGCGGGACTGACCGGCTGGGGTGACGCCTTCAGCTATGTGTGCCCGCGATCCAGTGCCACCGCCATCGATGAAATGATTGCGCCGCAGGCCCGGGGTCTCGAGGTCCCCGACGCCACTGACATTCCCGCCTTCATGGACCGTATCCAGCGCAATCTGCATCTGTTCGGCCGCTACGGCATCACGATGTTCGCGATCTCCGCCCTCGATATCGCGTTGTGGGACCTCGCGGCCCGCGTGCAAGGCGTCCCGCTTCACCGCCTGTTGGGCGCGCGCAAACGGGCGCGGATTCCGGCCTATGCCAGCCTACTGCGGATCGGAACACCCGATCTTGTCGCCGGCGAATGCGAGACGGCGCTGCGGCGGGGTTACACCGCCATCAAGCTTCATGAGACGACGGCGCCTGCAGTATTCGCCGCACGGCGCGCGATCGGCGACGGCATCCCGCTGATGGTCGACATGAACTGCCCGATGACGTCGGCGGAAGCCATCGCCTTCGCGCATGAATGCAAGGCGGCCGCGCCGATGTTTCTGGAGGAGCCGGTATGGCCGCCGGAAGATTTTGCCGCGCTGGCGGAGACCCGCGAGAAGGGCGGGCTCGATATCGCCGCCGGCGAGAATGCCTGCACCATCCATCAATTCCGCCTGATGATGGATGCCCGCGCGGTCAGCTACGCGCAGCCCTCGGTGACCAAGGTCGGCGGCATCACCGAATATCTGAAGGTGGTCGATCTGGCCGACGAAAGGGGCGTCCGGCTCGCGCCGCATTCGCCCTATTTCGGTCCGGGCCTTCTGGCGACGCTGCAATTGCTGTCGTTGCGTGACGACAAGACCTTTGTCGAGTTCTTTTACATGAACCGTGCCGCGTGCCTGTGGCGCGGTGCGATCGATGTCGGAGCCGATGGCGCGGTCGCGGTGCCGGAAGGGCCGGGGCTTGGTTACGAGCCGGACCGCGAGGTCATGGAGCGTTATCGCGTCTAGACGCGTCAGCGCCGCTGCCCGTGCCGGTCGATGCAGGCAGAACACGTGAAGATGTCGCAGGAACCAAAGGGCCGTCGGCCTATTGGTCCCCTGACACATGAACCCCCGGAGAAAAAAATGAAAACGCTCACCCTCGCGCTGGCAGCCGGCGCTGCGGCGTTGTTCGCCACTGCTGCCTCGGCGGCTCCGCTTTCGATTGGCCCGGTCGCATCGGACAGCCACATTCAGAACGTACGCATGGTTTGCGACGAAGACGGCCGTTGCTGGCGTGAGCGCGGTGAGCGCCGCGTCATCCTGCGCGAGTCTCGCGATTCGTATGGCTATGCGCCGCGCGAGCGCTACATCGAGCGCCGCGGCTATGAAGAGCGCGGACCGGGTATTGGAATTCATGCGCCCGGCGTGAGCATTGGTGTCGGCGGCGGTCGATACTGAGCCACGCGCTACGCATGACCAAAGAACTGCCCGGCCGGCTTTGTTCGGTCGGGCATGATCAATCTGATACAGACAGATGCGGACCAGCCTGCAATGCTGGCTCTGCGGCCAACCGCTGAGGTGACGATATGCATATGTCGGGCGAGAGTTTGCTGGTCATCTTGCTTGTCGGTCTCGTGGCCGGCTGGCTCGCGGGCCAAATCGTGCAGGGGACGGGTTTTGGGATCGTCGGCGATCTCCTTATCGGGATTGTGGGCGCCTTTATCGGAAGTTGGCTTTTGCCGCAGCTCGGCATTCATCTCGGAACCGGAATCATCAGCGCAATCATCAATGCGACCATCGGCGCGATATTGCTACTCGTCGTCGTGCGGCTGGTTCGTGGTGGCGGCCGATGGCGAAGGAGCTGGTGGCGCCCGTGATGACAATTGCGCCGTCCCTGGATTGTATCGTCAGCGCCGCAGCGCCGGCACCACCAGGAACGGGATCAGTCCCAGCACCACGTTGACCAGCGCGAACACGAACAGCGCGTTATAGCTGTGGGTCCAGTCATGGATCAGGCCGCCGGCCCATGAGCCCAGTCCCGAGCCGAGGCCGCTGCCGATCGAAATCGTGCCGAAGATGGTGCCGACCCGTTTTCCGCGGAAAATGTTCAGCGCCGTCGCGGTGATCAGCGGCCCGCGCGAACCGATCATGCTGCCGAAGCTGATGATGAAGCCGGTCAGCAGCCAGTAGTTCGGATAATATTGCAGCAGCCACAGCAGGATGATGCCGACGATCGAAACGCCGTAGCTGAACAGCACCGACGGCCTGCGGCCGATGATGCCGTCGAGCGTCGAAATCCCGAGCATGCCGAAGAGCAGTACCACGCCGGAAAAGCCCCAGGCGGTGGCCGCCTCCAGGGGCGGGAAGCCGGCGTCGATCAGATACGCCACGATCTGCGCGGTGATGGCGTACATCGCCACCGCGGTGAAAAAGAAGGTCGAGAACAGCGCCCAGAAGACGTGGTTGAGCATCGCGCTCTTCAGTGTCCAGCCAACATCGACGAAGCCGTCGTCGGTCCTCTTGACGACATGCGGCGAGCCGGTCGCGAACAGCCGCCACGGCATCAGGAGCAGCGGCAGCAACAGACACAGCGCCACGATCCCGAACCACTGATAGGCGTCGCGCCAGCCGATGCGGTCGATCAGCAGCTGCGAGGCCGGCAGCAGCACCAGGATGCCCGCACCGGTCGCCGAATAGAGGATCGCCATCGCGGTCGGCAATCGCGGCCCGAACCAGCGGCCGAGCAGGATCGAATTCGGCACCACGCCGATCAGCGCGATGCCGATGCCGACGCACAATCCGGTGGAGAGCTGGAACTGCCACAGCGCCTGTGCGCGCGAGGCGACCAGGAACGAGCCGCCGAGCAGCAGCAATCCGAGCGAATAGACGAGGCGCGGCCCGGAGCGGTCGAACAGCCGGCCGACGAGCGGCGCCATCAGCCCGCCTGCGAGCCAGGTCAGCGAATAGACCGAGACCACTTCGGCCCGGTCCCAGGCGAAACTCTCCGCGATCGGTTTCAGGAAAACCGTAAAACTCTCACCGAGGCCGCGGCCGACCACCGACAGGGCAAAGCACAGCGCCAGCACGTTGAGGGCGGTGCGCGCCGGCTTTTGCGGCGTCGTCAACGCATCTCCCCCTGGCGTCTTGTCATCCATGGCGGGCATGGGAGCGCGCTTCCGCAATCCCACGCAAGCGTCAAAACCGAATACGCCTATGCAGGCTTGAGCAGGACGTGCTTCTTCTTGCCCATCGACAGCTTGATGACGCCTTCCTGCGTGAGATTGCCCGCGTTCAGGACCATCTTCTCGTCGGTCACGGCGGCATCATTGACGCGCAGCCCGCCGCCCTTGATCTGGCGGCGTGCCTCGCCGTTCGATGCGACGAGGCCGGCCTTGACGAACAGCCCCAGCACGCCGGCACCGGCATCAAGTTCGCCGCGCGGAATTTCCACCGTCGGCAGGCTTTCCGCAATCGCGCCTTCCTCAAAGGTTTGCCGCGCGGTTTCGGAGGCGGTGTTGGCGGCTTCGCGGCCGTGCAGCAGCGCGGTTGCTTCCGTCGCCAGCACCTTCTTGGCCTCGTTGATCTCGCCGCCTTGCAGCGCCGCAAGTTTGTTGATCTCGCTCATCGGCAGGATCGTGAACAGCTTTAGAAATTTGACGACGTCAGCGTCCTCGACGTTGCGCCAGTATTGCCAGAAATCGTAAGGCGAGAACTGGTCGGCGTTGAGCCAGACCGCGCCTTGCGCGGTCTTGCCCATCTTGGCGCCCGAGGCTGTGGTGAGCAGCGGCGTGGTCAGCGCGAACAGCTGCTCCGTGCCCATGCGGCGGCCGAGATCGACGCCGTTGACGATGTTGCCCCATTGGTCGGAGCCGCCCATCTGCAGCCGGCAGCCGGTGCGCCGGGCCAGTTCGACGAAATCATAGGCCTGGCAGACCATGTAGTTGAACTCGATGAAGCTCATCTCCTGCTCGCGTTCGAGCCGCAGGCGCACCGAGTCCATCGTCAGCATGCGGTTGACCGAGAAATGCCGGCCGATGTCGCGCAGCATTTCGATCCAGTTCAGCTTGGTCAGCCATTCGGCGTTGTCGAGCATGATGGCGTCGCTGGCGCCATTGCCGTAGCGCAGCACCTTTGCGAACACGCCGCGGATCGAGGCCTTGTTGGCCTCGATTTCCGCGATGGAGCGGATCGCGCGCGATTCGTCCTTGCCGGAGGGATCGCCGACCATGGTGGTGCCGCCGCCCATCAGGGTGATCGGCTTGTTGCCGCTTTGCTGCAGCCAGTGCAGCATCATCATGGTGAGGTAATTGCCGATATGCAGCGACGGCGCGGTACAATCGTAGCCGACATAGGCGGTCGCCTGGCCCTTCGCGGCGAGCGCGTCGAGGCCGTCGAAATCGGAACATTGGTGGATGAAGCCGCGTTCCTGTAAAATGTTCAGGAAATCTGATTTAAATGCGGTCATTGGTCTGCGACTCTGATCATTCTATTTTCACGGTAATTGTAACGAGTTGCGGAACCATAGCGGAATGGCCTGCCGCAAGCGCGTGCGGTGTGGCATTATAAGATGTCCGTGTTTGGCACAAGCTGGTCGTCGTCGGCGGGACGATTCGAGCAGGGCGTGGCGAAGGCACGATTACAATGATGTTGACGGCAATAGGTTTGATGAGCGGCACCTCGCTCGACGGGGTCGATGTCGCCATGATCGAAACCGATGGCCGGAAAGTCCGGGCCTTCGGGCCATCCGGATACCGACCCTACAGCGAAATGGAGCGCCGCCTGCTGCGCCAGGCGCTGTACGAGGCCGTCAACCTGCCGCAGCGCGATGCGCGGCCGGGTGTCCTGCGGGAGGCCGAACAGGCCGTCACTTTGGCCCATGCCGAGGCGGTCGCCGCCTTTACCGCGCAACACCGCATCTCCGCCCAGGACATCGACATCGTCGGCTTTCACGGCCAGACCGTGCTGCACCGGCCCGAGCGCGGATTGACGGTACAGATCGGCGATGCCGCAGCCCTGGCCAAGGCGATCCATATTCCCGTGATGCATGATTTCCGCGCCGCCGACGTCGCCGCCGGCGGGCAGGGCGCGCCGTTCGTGCCGGTCTATCACCGCGCGCTGGCCCAGTCGCTGGAGCGCGAGGGGCCGATCGTCGTGGTTAACATCGGCGGGGTCTCCAACATCACCTATATCGACGGGACCGACACGCTGATCGCCTGCGACACCGGTCCCGGCAACGCGCTGCTCGACGACCACATGTACCGCGTCCTGAACCAGCGTTTCGACACCGCGGGTCAAACCGCCGCCCAGGGCAAGGTCGATGACGCCTGGATCGCCCGCGCGCTGGCGCTGCCGTTCTTTGCCAAGCCGCCGCCCAAATCGCTCGACCGCAATGATTTTGCCGCGCTGAAGGTTGACGGGATGTCGCCCGTGGACGGCGCCGCGACCCTGACCGCGTTTACGGCCGCATCGATCGCCCGGATCGTGCCGTTGCTGCCAAAGGTGCCGAAGAGCTGGATCGTGGCCGGCGGCGGTGCCCGCAACCTGACCATGCTGCGGATGCTGCGCGACCGGCTTCAGCCCGCCACCGTCGAGGCCGCGGATGGGCTCGGCTGGGCTTCGGACGCGATCGAGGCGCAGGCATTTGGCTTCCTGGCGGCGCGAGGGCTAAAGGGCCTGCCGCTGAGCTATCCGGCCACCACGGGGGTGCCGATCCCGATGACCGGGGGGCTCATGGCCCGGCCGTAACGGCCGGGATCAAGATCTGTTGATGCAATTGCATCGACCTTGACGACTGCATGCACATGCATCTAATTGAATGCAGATGCATGAAGCGAGCCGTTCGGCTTCGCGCCCGGAGGTCGTCATGACGGCAAAACTCACTTTGATCAGCCACAAGCTTTGTCCCTATGTGCAGCGCGCGGTGATCGCGCTGAACGAGAAGGGCGTCGCCTTCGAGCGCATAGATATCGATCTCGCCAACAAGCCGGACTGGTTCCTGAAGCTTTCGCCGCTCGGCAAGGTGCCAGTGCTGATCGTGCGCAGCGAGGCGGGCGAGGTGGCGTTGTTCGAGAGCAACGTGATCTGCGAGTACATCGAGGAAACGCAAGCGGGTGCAAAACTGCATCCGCAGGAGGCCTTGCAGCGGGCGCAACACCGGGCCTGGATGGAATTCGGGTCGACGATCCTGAGCGAGCTGTGGGGACTAGAAACAACAGGCGATGCCGCGGTCTTCGAAACCAAACGGTTGGCGGTGGCCGCGAAGTTCGCGCGTGTCGAGGAGGCGCTGGGTGCGGGTCCGTTCTTTGCCGGCGAAAAATTCAGTCTCGTGGATGCCGTGTTCGCGCCGATCTTCCGGTACTTCGATGTGTTCGACGAGTTGATCGACCTCTCGATCTTCGCAGAGACGCCGAAGGTGCGCGCATGGCGGACGGAGCTGGCAAAACGGGACAGTGTCCGCAACGCCGTCGGCACCGACTATCCGCAATTGCTGCACGCGTTCCTGGTTCGCCATAACGCGCACTTGCTGAAACTGGCGGCGTAGCCATGTCGCCGCAGATCGCCTGGGTCGCGCTGGTTACCGCCGGGCTACTCGATGTCGGCTGGGCGATCTCGATGAAATACGCCGAAGGTTATACGCGGCTCGGATGGAGCATCGCTTCGCTGGCGCTGCTGGCGGCGTTCGTGTTCCTGCTCGGCCGCGCGCTCCAGGTGCTGGAAATCGGCGTCGCCTATACCGTGTGGACTGGCATCGGCGCGGTCGGGACCTTGACGATGGGCGTGCTGCTGTTCGGCGAGGCTCTCAACCCGGTGAAGATCGCCGGCATCGTGCTGGTCATGATCGGGATCGTCGCGTTGAAGCTGGCGCCGGCGTGAGTCTCTAGCCGTAGCCCGGATGAAGCCAAGCGCAATCCGGGAATCTTCCCGGTCGGGTCCCCCGGATTGGATTTCGCGGAGCCTGTCATCGGGCGCGCATTCGCGCGACCCGTTGGCTTTCATCCGGGCCACGAAGGCGTATGGCGCCTACAAATCGCTCGCCATCTTCGCGAGCGTCGCGATCGTATTCATGTTGCGCGCCGTTCCCACCTTGGCAGCAGGGATCACCAGTTTCGATTGCCCGATGCCGTCGCCGTAATGGACATAGATCTCGCGGGCGCCCAATCCGATTTCTTCATCCTTGCGCCCTTTGACGGCGGCAAGCGTATCGGCCGGTGGCTTGGCATTGAGGAAGATCGCGACCGTCCGGCTGCCCGGCGCCTTTGGAAACGGATTGTTTTTCAACACGGCCTGCATCTCGTCGGCCGTACGCACCATCACGCCGATCGCCTTGCCGGCATAGGCTTCAAGCCGGGATTCCAGCGCCTTCTTGACCGCGGATTCGGATTTGCGGCTGGTGAACACCACATTGCCGCTGGCGATGTAGGTACGAACGCCGTCGAACCCGAGCGCCTCGCACATCGTCTTGAGCTCGCTCATCGGCAGCTTGCCGGTGCCGCCGACATTGACGGCACGGAGCAGGGCGACGAACGAGGTCACGCTGTAACGCCTGTGTTACCGGACGTTGGCGAGCCGCATGTCGAGATAGCCGGTCACCGTTTCCATCAGCGGCTGCAGTTTGCCGTCGAAGAAATGGTTGGCGCCGGGGATGACCTGCTGGTCGATCACGATGCCCTTTTGCGTCTTGAGCTTCTCGACCAGCGTGTTGACGTCCTTCGGCGGCACCACCGCATCCTTTTCGCCATGCACGATCAGGCCCGACGACGGGCAGGGGGCGAGGAAGGAGAAGTCGTAGAGGTTGGCGGGCGGCGCGATCGAAATAAAACCTTCGACCTCGGGCCGGCGCATCAAAAGCTGCATGCCGATCCAGGCGCCGAACGAAAAGCCGGCGACCCAGCAGGCGCGCGCTTCGGGATTGATGGTCTGCGCCCAGTCGAGCGCGGATGCCGCATCCGACAATTCGCCGGTGCCGTGATCGAACGATCCCTGGCTGCGGCCGACACCGCGGAAATTGAAGCGCAGCACTGAAAAGCCGCGATGCGCAAACGCGTAGTAGCACTGGTAGACGATCTGGTGATTCATCGTGCCGTGAAACTGCGGATGCGGATGCAGGATCATCGCGATCGGCGCGTTCTTCTGCTTCGCCGGATGGTAGCGGCCTTCGAGACGGCCCGCGGGACCGGTGAAAATAACTTCAGGCATCAGTGATTCCTTGATTGATCCCTTGAGAACGACCCTTGGCAATCAACCTGGTGGTGCGGACTTCATCCGCGCGACCCGCAGACAAAGTGGCTCATGAATGGCTGATCAGCGTCGTTGGGCGATCGCGCGAACGGCGCCGGTGAACTTTGTGGCCGCGTTCTAGCATGAGGCGAGGGGCAAAAAGCAAGGATTTTATGCGCCCGAGGCCGGGCCAAGGCGAATCCGGCGTCCGGGATAAGTATTTGATGAATTTTGAAGATTTCTTTTCGTCGAGGGCCGCCCCAGTGCCGGCCTGGCAAGGTTGCCGCTCAACTTGAAGCGGTAATGCGTTCAAGCGAGGCGATGGCGTTGCGGTAGCGCCGGCTGCCCACAGCAGTCTGTCCGGTGTCGAAGGTAAGCTCGAAATCTCCCGATGGCTTCAACTCCACGGCGGTCACCCGGTCGAGATTGGCGAGCCGGGTGCGGTGGACGCGTGCCAGTTTGAAGCGCGCAAGCTGAGCCTCGGCCGCCGCCAGCGTTCCGCGGACCAAATGGCTGCGACCATCAGCGAGGCTGAATTCGACATAGTTCCCGGCCGAACTGATCCAGATAATCTCCCGGGGTTCGATGCGAATGCGGGTGGTGCCGTCGCGCAGCCAGACCATATGCGGCAGCGCTTCGGCAGCCGTGGCGGGGGCCGCCGTCGCAACCGCCCCGACCTCCCGGCGGCTGTCGATCAGCCACATGCCGCCACCGATCAACAGGCACGTGACCGCGTCCTTGCGAGCCTCATAGAGCAAGGTCGCGAGCGAGAGGTGGAAATCATAGCTGCCGCCGAGCATCCACAGCACGAGTTTACGCAAGGCCACCATCCCGGTGATGTGCACGGCGGAGAAGACGATGATGGCCGCGATCACCAGCGCGATACGGACCAGCCGGCGCGGTTCCCGGCGGATTCGCCTGACCGCGGCGAACAGGGCCGGCGCCAGCAGGATGATGACGACAATGCTGGTCATCTCCCAGAGCAGCGGCGTCTTGAGGTTATAGGAGCCGCCGCGCCGGGCGATGTCGTCCGCGGTCGACAGCGCGTTGACGCTGCCGATCGCAAGCGCGACCGCCGCGACCGCAGCGTAGACCAGCCAGTCGGCTCCGGTTATCCCGCGAAACAAGCCGCTGGTCCCACGCGGGGTCGTCTCGTCCCAAGCAGGCTGGTTTTGATCCCAAACCGGCTCGACGCCACGGCCATCAGGCGCATTTTTGACGTCGGTCATCCAACTTCGCCGCGCATTGAGGGATCAAGCCATGTGGCAGCAAACCATATCACAATCACCGGATTCCGCTTCCGGCTCCGAGCGGCGCATCGATCTCGACTGGGTGCGGATCGCAGCCTTCGGCCTCCTGATCTTCTACCATGTAGGCATGCTCTACGTTTCCTGGGGCTTCCACATCAAGAGCGCGCATCGGATCGCTGCGCTGGAACCGGTGATGCTGGTGCTCAATCCGTGGCGGCTATCGCTGTTGTTCCTGGTTTCGGGCGTGGCGACCCGCTTCATGCTGGGCAAATACAAACTGGGGCCGCTGCTGCGGTCACGGTCGGCGCGGTTATTGATTCCCCTGGTGTTCGGCATGCTGGTGATCGTGCCGCCGCAGGCCTATGACCAGATTGTCGAGGCGCTTGGCTATCCGGCCGGCTTCGTCGATTTCTACCAGCGGCATTATCTCGCTTTCGGGCCGCAATTCTGCCCAACCCCCTGCATCCTGCTGCCGACGTGGAACCATCTCTGGTTCGTGGCTTATCTGTGGGTTTACACGGTGGCGCTCGGCGGCGTGCTGGTGCTGGCTCCCGGACTGCTCGGCTGGATCGAGCGGCGGCTGGCATCGGCGCTATCGGGCGTGCTGCTGCTGCTCGTGCCGCCGCTGCTGCTTGCGGCTTATCGCCTGGTCCTGCTGCCACACTTTCCATCGACGCACGCGCTGTTCGGCGACTGGTACAATCACGCGCTGTTCGCGACCGTCTTCCTGTTCGGCTTTGTGCTGGCCCGCGCTGTGGCCATCTGGGAGGCGATGGAGCGTCTGCGCTGGCTGGCGCTGTCGCTGGCGGCCGGGTTCTTTCTGTCGTTTCTCGCCGTGTGGGCGACCAGGTACGGCGGCATGCCGCTGAAAATCTTTGCCGCTGCGGCCTACGGGTCCTATCAATGGCTTTGCATGGTCGCGCTGCTCGGCTTCGCGCGGCGATGGCTGACCGCGGATTCGCCGGTGCGGCGCTATCTCACCGATGCGATCTTCCCGTATTACATCGTGCACCAGACCGCGATCATCATGATTGCGCATGCATTGCGCGGACAGGGTCTTCCAGCCGGGCTTGAAGCGGGGATCGTCATTTCGGGCACGATCGCGGCCTGCGTGGTGACCTATGAGATCGTTCGGCGCGTCACTATCTTGAGGCCCTTGTTCGGATTGCGGATGGCATCCGAACCGGCCATGCCGGTGCGGGCGAGGAGCCAGCCCGCGCAATGATTGGCCGCCTAGAGCGTTTTCAAGCGAAGCGGATGCCGGTTCGCGTGAAGAAAACGCGTCAAAACAAGAGGCTAGAGCTTCGGTTCTGATTCAATCAGAACCGATAATGCTCTAGGGAAAGGTGCTAAGACGGCGCATGCCTGACCGGATCTATCTCGACTGGAACGCGACCACGCCGCTTCGCCCTGAAGCCAAGGCGGCGATGGCGGCTGCCTGGGAGCTCGCCGGCAATCCATCCTCGGTCCACGCCGAGGGCCGCCAGGCGCGGCGGCTGGTCGAGGACGCCCGCGCCGCGGTCGCAGCCACGGTCGGCGCCCGGCCGCAGGACGTGGTCTTTTCATCAGGTGGAACCGAGGCCAACGCGCTGGCGCTGACGCCGGGCCTGCGGCGGGGCGCGGGACATCAGGTTCAGCGGCTCCTGGTGTCGGCCATCGAACACGCCTCCGTGCTGTCGGGCGGACGGTTTCCACCCGACGCGATCAAGACCATCAAGGTCACGGCCTCGGGCCTTGTTGACCTCGACCATCTGCGCGAGCTGCTGAACGGCCCTCCCGCGCTGGTGTCGGTGATGCTGGCCAATAACGAGACCGGTGCCATTCAGCCCGTGGCAGAGGTATCCCGGATCGTCCATGAGGCCGGCGGGCTGCTGCATGTCGATGCGATCCAGGCATTCGGAAAAATACCCTTTAATATCAATTCGATCGACGCCGATCTTGTCACGCTTTCGGCGCACAAGATCGGCGGGCCCAAGGGCGTCGGTGCTGTTGTTTTGGCCGGGGACGTGCAGGGGCTGGAGCCGCTGCTGCGCGGCGGCGGACAGGAACTGGGCCGCCGGGCGGGCACCGAGAATGTCGCGGGAATTTCATCGTTCGGCGCCGCTGCCAGGGCGGCGATGGCAGCGCTGGACATGGATACGGGACGCCTGCAGGGGCTCAAAGATCGCCTCGAGGACGGTCTGAAGCAGACGCCTGGGATGATCGTCTTCTCGGAAGGCGTCCCACGGTTGCCCAATACCACACTGTTCAGTGTTCCCGGCCTAAAGGCCGAAACGGCCGTGATTGGCTTCGATCTCGCCGGTATTGCGGTATCGTCGGGCTCCGCCTGCTCATCGGGCAAGGTCCAGCCCTCGCATGTCCTGGACGCCATGGGGCAGGGCCGGGAACTGGCTCAGGGAGCTGTGCGGCTCAGTCTGGGGTGGTCTACATCACAGACAGAGATTGAATTGGCCCTCAAGGCTTGGCGAAAGCTCACCAATACCTTACTTAAGAGGGACGAAACACAGGTTGAACGGTTCTAAGCAATCGGTTCTGAACCAATCAGGATCGATCAGGCTCTAGAACCGCCGGATTGATCCACCGCGGTCCTTGAAACCGCGAGCGGAGGATGGAATGGCTGCCGTACAGGAGACGGTCGATCGCGTCAGGCAGATCGACGTCGACCAATATCGATATGGATTTGAGACGCTGATCGAGTCCGACAAGGCTCCAAAAGGGCTGTCGGAAGACACCGTCCGCTTCATCTCTGCGAAAAAGAATGAGCCGGCCTGGATGCTGGAATGGCGTCTGGAGGCCTATCGCCGCTGGCTGACCATGACCGAGCCGCAATGGGCGCGCGTCAACTATCCCAAGATCGACTATCAGGATCTCTATTACTATTCGGCGCCGAAGCCGAAGAAGACGATCGGTTCGCTCGACGAGATCGATCCGGACATCCTGAAGACCTACGAGAAGCTCGGCATTCCCCTGCGCGAAGTCGAGGTGCTGGAAGGCGTCGTGCGGCCCGAGGGTCAGCGCAAGATCGCGGTCGACGCTGTCTTCGATTCGGTTTCGGTCGCGACCACGTTTCAGAAGGAGCTGAAGCAGGCCGGCGTGATCTTCATGCCGATCTCGGAAGCGATCCGCGAACACCCTGAACTCGTGAAGAAGTATCTCGGCACGGTCGTGCCGACTTCGGACAATTATTTCGCGACGCTGAATTCGGCTGTCTTCTCCGACGGCTCGTTCGTCTATGTACCGCCGGGCGTGCGCTGCCCGATGGAGTTGTCGACTTACTTCCGCATCAACGAGCGCAACACCGGCCAGTTCGAGCGCACGCTGATCATCGCCGACAAGGGCTCTTACGTCAGCTACCTAGAAGGCTGTACTGCGCCGCAGCGCGACGAGAACCAGTTGCACGCCGCCGTCGTCGAACTCGTCACGCTCGACGATGCCGAGATCAAATACTCGACGGTGCAGAACTGGTACCCCGGCAACTCCGAAGGCAAGGGCGGCATCTACAATTTCGTCACCAAGCGGGGCGACTGCCGCGGCAACAATTCGAAGATCTCCTGGACCCAGGTCGAAACGGGATCGGCGATCACCTGGAAATATCCGAGCTGCATCCTGCGCGGCGACAATTCACGCGGCGAGTTTTACTCGATCGCGATCTCGAACGGTCACCAGCAGGTCGATTCCGGCACCAAGATGATTCATCTCGGCAAGAACACCACGAGCCGTATCATCTCCAAGGGCATCGCCGCCGGCGTCTCGCAAAACACCTATCGCGGCCTCGTCACCGCCCACAGGAAAGCGACAGGCGCGCGCAATTTCACGGCCTGCGACTCGCTCCTGATCGGCGACAAATGCGGCGCGCACACCGTGCCGTATGTTGAAGCCAAGAACTCCTCGGCGCTGTTTGAGCACGAAGCCACCACCTCGAAGATTTCCGAGGACGTGCTGTTCTACTGCGTGCAGCGCGGGCTCAGCCAGGAAGAAGCCGTCGGCCTCGTGGTCAATGGTTTTGTGAAGGACGTGCTGCAGCAACTGCCGATGGAGTTCGCGGTGGAAGCCCAGAAGCTGATCTCGATCAGCCTTGAAGGATCGGTTGGTTAACGGCGGTTTCGATGCCGTCATTGCGAGCGCAGCGAAGCAATCCATTGCGCGAAACATGCTGGATTGCTTCGTCGCAAGGGCTCCTCGCAATGACGAAAATCTCTAAGTCAGTCTTAAGGACAATTGTATGTCACTACTTGAAGTCAAAGATCTGAAAGTCCGTGTCGAGGAGCGTGAGATTCTCCATGGGCTGTCGCTCACGGTGAACCCGGGCGAGGTGCACGCGATCATGGGGCCGAACGGCTCCGGCAAGTCGACGCTCTCGCACGTCATTGCCGGCAAGCCGGGTTACGAAGTGACCGGCGGCGAAATCCTGTTCAGGGGCGAAGACCTGCTGGAGATGTCGCCGGACGAGCGCGCCGCCAAGGGCGTGTTCCTGGCGTTCCAGTATCCGGTCGAAATTCCCGGCGTCGCCACCATGAATTTCCTGCACGTGGCGCTGAACGCGCAGCGCAAGGCGCGCGGCGAGAGCCAGCTGACGACGCCGGAATTCCTGAAAAAGGCCTATGCCGCCGCGGCCAGCCTGAACATTCCGCGCGACATGCTCAAGCGCGGCGTCAATGTCGGGTTTTCCGGCGGCGAGAAGAAGCGCAACGAGATTTTGCAGATGGCGCTGTTCGAGCCGGCCGTCTGCATCCTCGACGAAATGGATTCCGGCCTCGACATCGACGCGCTGCGCGTGGCGGCCGACGGCGTCAACGCGCTGCGTTCGCAGGGCAGGGCCATGGTCGTCATCACCCACTACCAGCGGCTGCTCAACTACATCGTGCCTGATTTCGTGCACGTGATGTCCAAGGGCCGCGTCGTCAAAAGCGGCGGCAAGGAGCTGGCGCTGGAGCTCGAGGCTTCCGGCTACACCCAGTTCGAAGACGCGGCCTAAAGGCGGGATACGGATTTTGTGATGAATGTGGCTTTGGTAAAAAACGAGACCGGGAGCGCGCTGAGCGACAGCTTTGCGATCGCGCGCGACCGGCTTCCCGGCACCGGCAAGGTCGCCGCGGCGCGCGAGGCGGCTTTCGCCGCCTATGCGCAAGCGGGCCTGCCGCATCGCCGCATCGAGGACTGGAAATACACCGATCTGCGCGCACTGATGCGCGAAGTGCCGCCGCTAGCGCCTGCGCCGGATACGGCGGAGTTTTCGCGCGCTGCGGCCGCGATGAAGCTCCACGCGATCGAAGGCGTGCGGCGCCTGGTGCTGGTCGACGGCGTGTTCGCGCCAAAGCTTTCCGAACTCGGCGGTCTGGAGAAGGGCCTCGGCATCCGCACCTTGCGCGAGACGCTGGAAACCGGCGACGCCGCGCTGCAGGCGCTGTTGTTCACGCCCGACAATGCCAATCCCATGGTGGCGCTGAACAGCGCGATGATGACCGACGGCGTGGTGATCGATGTCGCCGACGGCGTCGTGCTGTCGCAGCCGCTGCACATTGTCCATATCGCCAGCGGCACGGTGCCGGCGGCGATGTTCACGCGCTCGCTGCTGCGCCTCGGCAAGGATGCCGGTGCGACCCTGGTCGAAAGCTATATCGCGGCCGACGGCGCCAAGGCCTATCAGGTGCATGATTCCCTGATCATCTCGATCGGCAACAATTCACGCCTCGACCATGTCCGCCTCAACGAGGACGGTCGCGACGCCTTCAATATTTCGTCTGGCGTGGTGAGCCTGGGCGCGCATGCGCATTTCAACACCTTTGGCATGATGTCGGGCGCCGGCGTCAGCCGCTACCAGGCGACCATCGCGTTTGCCGGCGAGGGCTCCAGGGTCGAGACCAACGGCGTCAATCTGCTCAACGGCAAGCAGCACGCCGACACCACGCTGTTCATGGACCACGCGGTGCCGCATTGCGACAGCCGCGAAATCTTCCGCGCCGTCGTCGACGACCGCGCCCATTCGGTGTTCCAGGGCCGCATCGTCGTGCGTCCGCATGCCCAGAAAACCGACGCCAAGATGATGACGCGGGCGCTGCTGCTGTCCGACGACGCCGAGGCCGACAACAAGCCGGAACTCGAGATCTTTGCCGACGACGTCACCTGCGGCCATGGCGCCACCACCGGCGCGCTCGACGAGAGCCTGCTGTTTTACCTGCGCGCACGCGGTCTGTCCGAGAAGGAAGCCCAGGCGCTGCTGATCCAGGCCTTCGTTGGCGAGGCGATTGAATCGATTGTGAATGACGGCCTGCGCGAGCTTGCGATCGCAGCGGCGCAGCGCTGGCTGGCGGCGAGGGGTTGACCATGCATCCGGCGGTGAAAAATGGCGCCTATGACGTGGCGCGGGTGCGGGAGGATTTCCCGGCACTGGCGATGAAGGTCTATGGCAAGCCGCTGGTCTATCTCGACAACGCGGCCTCCGCCCAGAAGCCCACCGCCGTGCTCGACCGCATGACGGAAGCCTACAAGAGCGAATACGCCAACGTCCATCGCGGCCTGCATTACCTCGCCAACGCCGCGACCGAAGCCTATGAAGGCGGCCGCGCCAAGGTCGCAAAATTCCTCAACGCCGCGCGCACCGAAGAGATCATCTTCACCCGCAACGCCACCGAGGCGATCAACCTCGTGGCGTCGTCCTGGGGTGAGCCCAACATCAAGGCCGGCGACGAGATCATCATCTCGATTATGGAGCACCATTCCAACATCGTGCCCTGGCATTTCCTTCGGGAGCGCCACGGCGCGGTCATCAAATGGGCCCCGGTCGACGACGAAGGCAATTTCCTGATCGAGGAATTCGAAAAGCTGCTGACCGACCGCACCAGGCTGGTCGCGGTCACGCAGATGTCGAACGCGCTCGGCACCATCGTGCCGGTCAAGGACGTCGTGAAGCTGGCGCATGCCCGCGGCATCCCGGTATTGATCGACGGCAGCCAGGCCGCGGTCCACATGACGATCGACGTGCAGGACATCGACGCCGACTTCTACGTCTTCACCGGTCACAAGCTGTACGGCCCGACCGGCATCGGCGTACTCTACGCCAAGCATGAGCATCTGGTCGCGATGCGCCCCTTCAACGGCGGCGGCGAGATGATCCGCGAAGTTGCCCGGGACTGGGTCACCTATGGCGATCCCCCGCATAAATTCGAGGCCGGCACGCCGGCGATCGTGGAGTCGATCGGGCTGGGGGCGGCGATCGACTACGTCAATTCGATCGGCAAGGAGCGCATCCTCGCCCACGAGCACGACCTCGTGACTTACGCCCAGGATCGCCTGCGCGAAATCAATTCGCTGCGGCTGATCGGCACCGCGCGCGGCAAGGGACCGGTGATTTCGTTCGAGATGAAGGGCGCGCATGCCCACGATATCGCCACCGTGATCGACCGCCAGGGCATTGCGGTGCGCGCCGGCACCCATTGCGTGATGCCGCTTTTAGAGCGGTTCAATGTCACAGCCACCTGCCGCGCGTCATTTGGGATGTATAATACCCGTGAAGAAGTCGACCATCTGGTGCAGGCGCTGATCAAGGCGCGGGAATTGTTTTCATGACCGACACAGCCGAAGTCAAAACCGCCAACATGGAAACCCAATCGGCGCTGCCGCCGGAGGAGACCGAGCGTCTCGGCGGCGAGATCGTGGCGGCGCTGAAAACGGTGTTCGACCCGGAAATTCCGGCCGACATCTACGAACTCGGCCTGATCTACAAGGTCGATTTCAAGGACGATCGCAGCGTCGATGTGATGATGACGTTGACCACGCCGAACTGCCCGGCAGCGGGCGAACTGCCGACCATGGTGGAGAACGCGGTTGCCAGCGTTCCCGGCGTTGGCGTCGTCAATGTCAATCTGGTGTGGGAGCCGGCCTGGACGCCGGATCGCATGTCCGACGAGGCCCGCCTCGTGCTCAATATGTGGTGAAGGATCTTGGTGCCGAAGCTATCCGGTGTTCTCGAGACCGCACTTTATGTCGATGACCTCGACCGCGCCCGTGCATTCTACGAAGACGTGCTTGGGCTGGTAGCACTGACGCGTGATTCGCGATTTTTTGCTTTCGATGTCGGCGGCAGCAATGTGCTTCTGCTGTTTCGTCGCGGTGCGACGCTCGACACGCTCCATTTGCCCGGCGGGACTATTCCGCCGCATGACGGCAGCGGCCCGATACATGTGGCCTTTGCCATCACGGCGGCCGAACTGGCGGCCTGGGAAACGCGTCTTGGCGAGCACAATGTCGCTATCGAAGGCAGGACCGATTGGCCGCGCGGCGGAAAGAGCATCTACTTTCGCGACCCGGACCGGCATCTGCTGGAACTGGTGACGCCGGGAGTTTGGGCGATTTATTAGGAGCGATCTGCGAAAAGGAATACGGTTCGTTCGGACAGGTTCTAACCAAATTCGGGATATCAGACCTTCACAGCAGGAATTTCGTTGTTATTTTAACGGTATAGGATTTCGTCGCCAACGCGCGGCGTAAGGAGATCCACTGCAATGGACACCACCGCACCCGTCGCCAAGCCGAAGCCGCGGCCGCGCCCGCAGGTCATGAAACTGACCGAGGCGGCGGCGCAGCGCATTACGGAACTGACCAAGCGCGCCGATTCCGAGATCGTTGGCCTGCGCGTGGGGATCAAGAACGGCGGCTGCGCCGGGCAATCCTACACGGTCGAATACGCCCATGACGTCCGTCCCACCGACGAGGTGGTCGAAGACCGCGGCGTCAAGATCCTGGTCGATCCCAAGGCCGTGTTGTTCCTGCTCGGCACCGAGATGGACTACAAGGCCGACAAGATGCAGGCCCAGTTTATCTTCAACAACCCCAACCAGGTCTCTGCCTGCGGTTGCGGCGAGTCGGTGCAGCTGACGGCGGCGAAGGTCTAGTTGTCGTCCGGCCTTGAGCTCAGATGCGCACTTGCGCATCGGGGGGCCCATAACCACCGCTGTTGCGTTTCGTGACGGCGATGACCACTCTGCCCAAAACAACTGACACGGCGTATGGGTCCCGGCGTTCGCCGGGACGACGCGTGGAGACGTGGGGGCACATGGATCGCGATTTCCTGATCGACCTGTTTGCCGATTTCGGTCCGGTGACGATCCGCCGGATGTTTTCCGGCTTCGGCATTTCCGCCGACGGCACCAACTTTGCACTCGCGCTGCGCGCCGGCCTGTATTTCAGGGCGGATGAAACGACGATTCCGCAGTTCGAGGCGGAGGGCTCGCAGCCGTTTTCGTATCAAACACGTACGAAGACCGTGACCGTGAATTCGTATTGGCAATTGCCGGCTCGGCTGTTCGACGATTCGGAGGAACTGAGCAATTGGGCGAGGGCGGCGCTGGCGGCGGCACAGCGCGCCGCGTTGCGCAAGCGTCCGAAGGCGCGCAAGGCGGCCAAGAAAACGGCCAAGAAAACTGCCAAGAAAACTGTCGCAATAGCCGCGAAGAAGGTTGCCGCGAAAAAGCCGGTGGCCAAAAGAAGTCAGTTCGTAGGGTGAGCAAAGCGACTCGTCCGCCGTAGCTCGAAGAGCGAAGGCGGAAGCGTGCCCACCAATTCAGATAAGGAACGGACGTTGGTGGGCACGGCGTAAGAACGCCTTTGCCCACCCTACGGGCTCACCATGAAGGGTTGAACCTCAGGCCACCTGGCCGCGCGTTTCGGCGGCGTATTCGGGGTCGACTTCGCAGATCACGCGGTTGCGGCCGTTGCGTTTGGCGGCGTAGAGGCAGGCATCGGCGCGTTCGATCAGCGAATCCGTGTCGTCGTCCGGCTTCAGCATCGACACGCCGACCGAGATGGTGACGCGGCCGAGGATTTCGCCGGTGGATTTCTTCTTCAATTCCTTCGCCATCACGGCGCGGCGGATGTGATCGGCAACCGTCAGCGCCTGGCGCAGTGCGGTGTTGGGCAAGACGACCGCGAATTCCTCGCCGCCATAGCGCGCGGTGATGTCCTGTCCCTTGATGGTCTGCTTCAAGGACATGCCGACGAGACGCAGCACCTGATCGCCGGTGAGGTGGCCGTAGGAATCGTTGAACGATTTGAAATGATCGATGTCGAACATCAATAGCGACAACGGCTCACCGTTGGCCAGCGCCGCCTGTACCGCCATCTCGATCGAGCGGTCGAAATATTTGCGATTGCCAAGGCCAGTGAGCGGATCGGTCAGGCTCTCGGCGCGGATGGCTTCCAGGCTGTGCTGGAGATTGCTGATCTCGCTCTTTGACAGCGACAGCCGGTTCTCCAGCGCCTTGTTGGTGTCGCGCATCTCGTGGGTGGATTTCACCAGCTGGTCGACAACCGCCTTGATCTGGTCGCGGTTCTGCGCGGTCGACAGTTTCTGGCTGGCGCCGCTCAGGCTGGCGTCGTAGCTCGCCGACATGCCCAGCGCCTCGGTGATCAGCGTCATCACGTCGTCGATCTCGCCGATCACGCGCGCGCCGACCTTGTCGATGCGGTCAGAGGTCTTGATGTGCGAGAGGTAGGTTTCGTAGATCTGTTCGAGGTCGGCTTCGCTGAGCCTGCCGTTGCGCGCCAGCGTCTCGTTGATGATCTTGTTGAGGGGGGCGTTGTAACCGGTGGCGTAGACGTACCAGATTTCATAATTGCGGGGCACGGCGGTCTGCCGAAGCGACTTGATCTGGCCCATCGCGACTTCGGCGAAGGCCAGCGTGCGTTCGTGTTCGTCCAGCAGTTTCACCACTGATCCGTCCCTAATGGCGAGCAACGCTTCGCGCCGCCCAGCAGGCAATGACTAAAATTATCGCCGTGAAGTTAAGGGAGGAGAATGAACGCCCGGTAAACAGGGTTGTACCCTGTTCACCGCGTGGACGGCGTTGAAAGCGTTAGACGCGGGCGCGCACGGGACGCAGCAAAAACGCCGGAAGATGCGAGTGATCCGCAGGCTCGGATTCGACCTCGCGCTGGGCGCGCCGCGGCTCGGCTCGGCCGATCGAGGGCACGCGGGAGGCCGGTGCGGGCGCTGGCGGCGTGAACGCTTCGGTCGCTGCCTGCGGCTGCGGGCCGGAGTTGCGCTCGCCTCCCTTGGCGTGGCGCGGTTCGCGCTCACCGTGGCGCGGTTCGCGCTCACGTCGCGGCTTGCGTCCGCCGCGTGAACCTTCCCGCGAACCTTCTCTCGAACCTTCCTTGACGCTTTCCCTGGAGCCATCTCTGGCACCGTGGCGGGAGCCTCCGCGAGAACCTTCTCTGCCGCGCGCCTCGCGCGGCGGGTCGATATCGCCTGACGCTTCCGATCGCACGGAATAGTCGCCTTCCGCGCGGGGAATGGATTTTCCGATCAGCCGTTCGATCGCGGCCAGCGATTTGGTGTCGAGCGATGTGACGATCGAGATCGCGGTGCCTGCGCGGCCGGCGCGACCGGTGCGGCCGATGCGGTGGACATAGTCGTCGGCATGATGCGGCACGTCGAAATTGAAGACGTGGCTGACGGTGGGAATATCGAGGCCGCGGGCGGCGACATCGGAGGCCACCAGTATCGGGATTTCGCCGGAGCGGAATTGGTCGAGGGCGGCGGTGCGGGCCGACTGATCCATATCGCCATGCAGGGCACCGACACTGAAGCCGTGCTTTTGCAGCGACTTGTAGACGACGGCGACTTCGCGCTTGCGGTTGCAGAAGATGAGCGCGTTCTGGAGGTCCTTGGCGTCGCGCAGCAGGCGGCGCAGGAGCTCGCGCTTCTCGTGCACCTCGCGCGCGGCGGGGACCTGGAATTGTGACACGCCCACCGCTGTCGTGGCGGGCTTGGAGACTTCGATGCGTTCGGGATTGTGCAGGAAGGCTTCGCTGATGCGGCTGATTTCGGGCGGCATCGTCGCGGTAAAGAACAGGGTCTGTCGCGTGAACGGGACCAGCTTGCAGACCCGTTCGATGTCGGGAATGAAGCCCATGTCCAGCATGCGGTCGGCTTCGTCGATGACCAGGAGTTCAACGCCGGTGAGCAGCAGCCCGCCGCGCTCGGTATGGTCGAGCAACCGGCCCGGGGTCGCGATCAAGACGTCGACGCCGCGGGTCAATTTGGTGTCCTGATCGCCGAACGAGACGCCGCCGATCAGCAGCGCGACATTGAGTTTCTGGCCAATGCCGTATTTGTCGAAATTCTCTTTGACCTGGGCCGCAAGTTCGCGGGTCGGCTCCAGGATCAGGGTGCGGGGCATCCGTGCCCGGGCGCGGCCCTTTTCCAGCATGGTAAGCATGGGCAGGACGAAGGCAGCGGTCTTGCCGGTGCCGGTCTGGGCGATGCCGAGAACGTCGCGGCGCGCCAGAACGTGGGGGATCGCCTGTTCCTGAATGGGCGTAGGGGTGGTGTAGCCGGTGGCCGCAACAGCGGCGAGAACCTTGTCGGAAAGTCCGAGATGGGAAAAAGACATTGAGCCTCTAGTCGACACCGCCGTTCGGAATCGAGGGTAATAAGGCTGTCGCGTTCAACCCCGAAACGGCGCGCTTTAAAAAGCTGGGGGCTCTGACTTACGCAGACGAGCGGCTAACCCAGGGGAATCGCGTGTCGATCCAGGGCCGCGTTGAGCCGGAACATAGGCGCGAAACGGCCAAAGTCAATCTGGGAACCCGCCAAATGGCCGAAAAAGCTTAATGTTTTCGCACAAATAACGGCCAAACCGTCATTTGGCGGTTAAATGCGTCGAGCTTGCCGAGCCTGCTGCGACGCGACCGGTCGCGCGCTCATACCCTATTTCCTTGTCGCCGCTTCCCGGAAGTCACCGGGCGTGACGCCCTGCGCCGCGCGAAACACGCGATAGAACGTTGCGAGGCTGTCGAAGCCGCTGGCGAACGCGATCTCGGCGATGGTCATGGCCGGCGCCTCGCGCAACAGGCGGCGGCTTCGCTCGATGCGCAGCGCGGTGACGGTTTGCGAGAAGCTCATGCTCGATTCTTCGAACAGCACGTGCAGATGACGAACCGAGATCGCGAGCTGACTTGCGACGAACGCTGGCGACAGTTGCGGCTCGGCGATGTGGCGGGCCATCAATCGCCGCGCCAGGGACAGGCGGCCGGCCCGAACCGCGTACTGCGCAACCCGGCTGGTCGGCCGGGCAACGCCGCGCTCGATCAATGTGAGGTGCGTGAGCGTCTGCACCAGCGCCTTCGTTGTCGCCGGATCGCTGTCGCCATCCGCTTCGGTCAGGTCGGTGAAACAGGATTCCAGCAGCGGGGTGAGGGCGGCGCGGTCGGTAAACGGTTTTGCGACGAGGTCGTGCAGGCCTGGTAGCGGCAGCAGAATGTCGGCCACCGGCACCTTCAGAATGCGAAGATCGAAGCCTTCAGCGGCGATCGGGACCGTGTGGTAGGGCAGATCCGAATAGCTCGTCGCAAACGTTCCGCCGGCGACGTGGAAATCATCGACATTGCGGACCCTGAACCAGCCGCCGCCGCCAAGCTGCTGGCAGATGCAAAGGCTGTCGCTGGGTGCGTTGGCGATATCGGTCGCGCTGCGCTCGACATGATAGCTCGAGGCGCGCAGTCCGATCAGGCCGGCGGAGCCGATCTTCCGAAGCGAGAATTCTCCGGCGAACTTTGGGCGGTGCTCCCGGTCGAGTTCGGCGGTCGCCCCAAAAAGCCCCTTGGTGCGCACCTCGCGCCAATAGTCGAAGCGGTCCTTCGGATCGACCTGATCGGTGGACCATCTAAAGGCGGAGGTACCCTGATCTCCAGGAGGGGCATAGGCGACCGGCGCCAGACGTGCCGCTTCTCTTAAAGCCGAAATAGCCACCCCAGCATTCCTCCACAGGATATGCCGCGGCGCGGCAAATCACTCGGGAATCATGCCACGGCGGGGGTAACCCGGTCCTGATGGGACGGCGGTGACTTTCTGAAATTTCTCTGATATTCGCTGTGCGCAGCCCAGACCTGAGAAGATTGCGGACACAAGTTGCTCTGTTTCGCCGGATTTGAACTTGACCCGGAACGCGCCAGGCTCCGCGGGCCCGGTGGCGAAGCGATCCGGCTGCGCCCGAAATCCTTCGACATGCTGCAGCTGTTTGTGACCAACGCCGGACGCGTTCTCAGCAAGCAGGACCTGATTGACGCGATTTGGCCGAACGTCCATGTCGGCGACGACAGCCTTTTTCAATGCGTCCGCGAAATCCGCGCCGCGCTTGGTGACGACCAGCGCCAACTGATCAAGCTGGTTTCCGGCCGCGGCTACCTGTTCGACGGGCAAGTGACGGTCGGGCCGGGCGGCCTTGGCGCGGCTGATCAAGCACCGCCTCCGGTCACGACGGCCGACGCCGATCCTGTCGCCGCGGCGCCACCCAAGCTCGCGGCAGAGCCTGCCCGGAAACGGCTCCGCTTCGGCTTGCGCGCCGCGCTTGCGACGGCGGCCGGGCTTGGTGCGGTCATCTGCCTTGCGGCCGCGGCGCCGATCTTCGCGCCGGATTTCATCTTCGCGCGAAAACCTCCGGCCGTTGCCGCAGAGCAGCTCGTTGGGGCGGGTGAGGGCCAGAAACTTGCCGAGTTGGCGGCGAGCGTGGCTGACCGCCTCAGCGCGGCCGTCAGCCTTGCCGCCGCAGCACCGGTGCTCGCGCCCGATTCCATGTTCCCACGAAAGTCTCCGACCATCGCCATGATGCCGATCGTCGGCGTCGGTGATAGCCAGTTGGTTGCCGAGATGGCGGCGGACGTGACCGACCGGCTCACCGACGGCTTGGCCAGGATCGACAAGTTGCGCGTACTGGCGCCGCGATCTCAAACGGCTTCGGCGGTGCCCCAGCCCGTCGCCGCGCACCCGGAAGCCGACTTCGTGGTGAGCGGCGAGTTGCGGCTGGAGGGCGGGGCCTGGACCATCCAGGCGCGCATGAGCAATGGCGCCACTGGCGAGGTACGCTGGACCAACTCGGTTTCGGTCGGCATCGAGAAGTCGGACATGACGCTTCAGCAGATACGGCTCGCCGCTGGCGTCGGCCATCCGCTGGCGCTTCGCATCAATGCGATGATCAATGCCGGCCCGGCCGCGACCGACGACGACCTCGCTGGCGGCACCGCCAAGGTCGTTATCGAGCAGGCGATGGCCTCGATCAACCAGACGACGCCGGAGCGTTTCAAGGCCGCGCAAACAATGCTGGAGAAAGCCATCGCGGCCGATCCCGGCAATGTCGACCTCGCCGCCGCGTTGGCCGCGCACTTGCTGCGCGGCATCCAGATGACCTGGTACAACCGGGCCGATGTTGCCGAGACTCAACGCGCCGCGCAGTCGATGCTCGAGCAGGCGCTGCGGGCGAAGCCGACCTACATCCCCGTGCTTGAGGCGTATTGCCGTCTCCTCAACACGACAAACCAGTTCATCGAAAGCCTGGTGGCCTGCGGCAGGGTGTTGACCTTCGATCCCTGGGACGGGCTCGCGATCTACAATCTGGGCCTCGGGCAGCTTCGGCTCGGGCGGTTCGAGGACGCGCTGGCGACGTTCAAACTGGCCGAACAATTCGATACGCCGCGAACGGCCCGCTGGACCTGGTTGCTGGGAGCAGGCCTGACCCTGGTGGTGATGGAGCGCAACGAAGAGGCGATCCCTTATCTCACCAAATCGATTGCGATCACGCCGGCCACCGGACGATCGCACGCGGTGCTGGCAATTGCCTACCAGCGCACGGGCCGCACGGACGAGGCGAGGGCGGCCCTGGCCAAGACGATGGAACTACGGCCCGGCTCCACCGTCGCCAACATCAGGCTTGATCCCAAGAATGCCAGCCCCGTGTATAACGAAGCTGCCAAGCGTGTGGAGGAAGTTCTCCTGACGCTTGGTATGGCGGCGAAATAGCGGTCTCGCATCTGACTTACGTGGCGGAAATGGGGCTCTGGTCCTGCCTGCAGCATTGAACCGCCGGCGCGGCTTTTTCGACTACGACAAAAGCGGTCCCATGCGGCCGCGGATCAATGCGGGGAACTGATTATGACGAGGTGGTTACGGCCCAAGGAACGGCTCAAGGCCGGGCTGCTATCCGGATTGGCATTCGGCATTGTCGCCTCGTTGCTGGCGTTCGCTGCCCCCGCTTATGCCGAAAAACGCGTCGCGCTCGTGATCGGCAATAATGACTACCGGAACGTGCCGAAGCTGCAGAAGGCCGTCAACGACGCCCGCACCATGGGCGACACGCTGAAGCAACTCGGTTTCACCGTCATGGTCGCGGAGAACCAGACGCGCCAGGCTTTCAGCCAGAGCCTGCTCGCGTTCGACAAGGCGGTCAGCAAGGGCGACACCGCGTTCTTCTTCTATGCGGGCCACGGCTTTGAAATCGCCGGCCAGAATTTCCTGCTGCCGACCGACGTGCCGGCGGCAACCGAAGGCCAGGAGGAACTGGTGCGCGACGCTTCCATCCTCGCGGACCGCGTCATCGAGCGCCTGCAGAACAAGGGCGCGCGAACCGCCATTCTGGTGTTCGATGCCTGCCGCAACAATCCGTTCGAACGCGCCGGCACCCGCGCGGTCTCCGGTGGCGGTGGTCTTGCGCCGATGACGCAATTGCCGGAAGGCGTGTTCTCGGTCTTTTCGGCGGGTCCCCGCCAGACCGCGCTCGATCGGCTGTCCAACAATGACGACAACCCCAATTCGGTGTTCACGCGAACCTTTGCCAAGGAACTGACGCAGCCCGGCGTCAACCTCGTGCAGGTCGCGCAACGCACGCGGCGGCTGGTCAGCGAGCTGGCCGAAACCGTGCGCCACAAGCAGATCCCGGTCTATTTCGACCAGATGGTCGACGACGTATTCCTGAGCGGCACGGCGAAGGCCACGCCCGAGGCTGCCGTCACCAAGCCTGCGGAGCCATTGCAGAAGGTTGCCGCGCTGCCGCCGGTGCACCGGCTTGCACCGTCGAACGATTCCGTCAACGCGCCGATCGCGATGTTCTCGCGCCATAATAGCGGCTGGACCGTGGTGTTCTCGATCGCCGATCCGACGCTCGGGATTTCCTGGCGGATGGGCGAGGCCGGCGATTTCCGCGAGACCGGCTTCATCGACACGCTCGATCCGCGGACCCGCAAGCGGATGCCGAACCCGTCGATCGAGCTTGCGGCCGACGCGCCAGCCGCCACCATCCAGGTGCGCTATGTCGATACCAATGGCGAAGTGCAGGGGCCGTTTCCGATCCGCTTCGATCCCGAGGCCGCGCTGATCCGCGACCAGCGCAAGATCCTCGACATGACCGCGACCAGCTGGCTGTCGTTTCGCGAATTCAACGGGCTCCTGGTCTATTACACCCATCTGATGTCGTACCGCTGCGCGATCCGCGAGGTGCGCGTCGGCATCGACAGTGCCGTACCCGACCAGGTTCTGAAAATGCCGCCGTGCGATCCCAAGGATCCCAGCGTCATCCCGCGCGAGGCGCAGCCCTACCTCAAGCTGGCGCCGGCGACCAAGTCGGTTTCGGTCGAGCTGGTCTACCGCGACGGCAGCGTGTCCGAGATCAAGAGCTTCCGACGGTAATCCAGCCAGCGTCGTCCGATTGAGCTACAGTCTGCTCGGAGGTCGATCATGGACGCAGGCAGTTTTTCGCGGCAGCCCCCGGGGCGCACGATGAAGGTCCGCTGCTGCATCGTCGGCGGCGGGCCCGCCGGCATGATGCTCGGCTATCTCCTGGGCCGCGCCGGGATCGATGTCGTGGTTCTGGAAAAGCACGCCGACTTCTTTCGCGATTTTCGCGGCGACACCGTGCATCCCTCGACCCTGCAGGTGATGGACGAACTCGGATTGATCGACGGATTTCTGAAGCTGCCGCATCAGCGGCTGCAGAAGCTGGAAGGGTTGTTCGGCGGCGCATCGGTGCGGCTCGCCGATCTCAGCCGGCTCAAGGTGAAATACCCCTTCATCGCCTTCATGCCGCAATGGGATTTCCTGAATTTCCTGCGCGAAAGCGGCAAGCGGTTTGCCTCGCTCAAGGTGATGATGAGCACCGAAGCCACCGATCTCATTGAGGACGGCGGCCGCGTCGCAGGCGTGCGCGCAAACACGCCGGAGGGCATGATCGATATCGAGGCGGATCTCACCGTCGCCTGCGACGGTCGACATTCGCTGGTGCGCGAGCGCGCGGGCCTTGCGGCCGAGGAAATCGGCGCGCCGATGGACGTGCTGTGGTTCCGCGCGGGAAAAACGGAAAACGAAACCGAAAGCGTGTTTGCGCGCGTCGAGCCCGGCAGGATGATGGTGACGTTCGATCGCGGCGATTACTGGCAATGCGCCTATATCATCGCCAAGGGTCAGTACGACGCCGTCAAGGCGAGGGGCCTGCCGGCGCTCCTGGACGACGTCGCGCGGGTCGCGCCGATCCTCAAATCCGGTCTTGCTGACGTTAAAAGCTGGAATGACGTCAAGCTGCTCACCGTTGCGATCAACCGTCTGACGCGCTGGACGCGGCCCGGCTTGCTTTGCATCGGCGATGCCGCACATGCGATGTCGCCGATGGGCGGTGTCGGCGTCAATCTTGCGGTTCAGGACGCGGTCGCGACCGCTAATCTTCTCGCCGCCAAGCTCGTGAACGGCTGCCCGCCGGAGAACGAACTGGATGCGGTGCGCCAGCGCCGCGAATTTCCGGTGCGGATGACGCAGCGGATGCAGGTCGTGGCGCAAGACAACATCGTCAGCGCCGCGCTGAAGCCCGGCAATCAGCCGCTGAAAGCGCCACTGGTGATGCGGCTGATCACGGCGGTGCCGTGGTTGCAGGGCATCACGGCGCGTTTCATCGGGCTCGGCGTGCGGCCCGAGCATGTGCAGTCGCCGGCATCTGCGGAATACTGACAAGCTCGCTGCGGCTACGACATCACGCGGTGAGTCTGTAGCGGCCCCGCCACAGTAAGTGACAATCCGCCTGGCTCGCAACGTTGTAGCCCTCGCAGTGCCCATGGCGACAAGCCCGGTGCCAGCCGGGACAAATGCTTCGCCTGGAATCTAGGTACACTCACGCTACAGATTCAAACCGGTCCCATGGGGAAGTTTAAGATGAAGAAGCTGGTTATTGCGCTTTCGGCGGTCGTGGCATTTTCCTCCCCGGCTATTTCAGCTGACATGGCTGCCAAGGCTCCGATGAGGGCGGCACCTGTCGCCTATGCGCCATCCTGGACCGGTTGCTACGTTGCCGGTGGCGGCGGTTATGGCTTTTGGAACCAGCAGAACGATGCTTCCGACGTCGTCAACAACATCCAGTTGAGTACCTCGACGACAGGAGGTGGCCGGGGCTACTTCGGCACGCTGGGTGGCGGCTGCGATTATCAGGTCCCCGTAGGCAACTGGAATGTCGTATTCGGCGCGTTCGGTGACTACGATTGGGCAAGCATAAAGGGCGATGTAAATGTGCCGCACATCGCATCGTATGGCCACGAGAAGATGAGTTCGCAGTGGTCGGTCGGCGGTCGCGTCGGCGCGTTGGTGACTCCGAACTTGTTGACCTATTTCTCGGCCGGTTACACCGAGGCTCGGTGGGATAACGTAACTCTGCTGAATTCCGTTGTACCCTTTATCAACCTTCCGACCGGTGTTTTCATTGGGGCGACCACCTATGAGGGGTACTTCATTGGTGGCGGTTATGAATATGGGCTGAATGTCCTGCCCGGTCTGTTTTGGAAGACGGAATACCGTCTTTCGGATTTGGATTCCAAGAGCAACCCCATTCGTTTTGTTGCAACCGGCGCTGCGTCTGGCGTCGAGGTCCATTCGCAAAGATATGTCCAGACCATTCGTAGCGAGCTGGTCTACCGCTTCAACTGGGGTGGCTCGGTGGTCGCGAAGTACTGATATCTCCCGACTGATCAACTTAAAAGCCCCGGCATCGTCCGGGGCTTTTTTCGTTGCGGAAATGCTTCAGCGTGACGTCAAGCTTATCCCATGACCGAGAAACCGCCGTCGATCGGGATCGCGGTGCCGGTGGTGAAGTTGGACGCGGGCGAAGACAGAAACACCGCAATGCCGGCGAAATCGTCGATCACGCCCCAGCGCGCTGCCGGCGTGCGCGCCAGCACCTTGTCGTGCAGCCCGTCGATCTGCGCGCGGGCGCCCCTGGTGAGATCGGTGTCGATCCAGCCCGGCAGCACCGCGTTGACCTGGATGTTGTCCGGGGCCCAGGCCACCGCGCAGGCGCGCGTGAATTGCACGATGCCGCCTTTGCTCGCCGCGTAAGCCGACGCAAAGCTGGCGCCGAAGATCGACATCATCGAACCGATATTGATGACCTTGCCGCCGCCGGCTTGCTTCATCGCGGGGTAGATCGCCTGCGAGACCAGGAAGGCGCTGGTGAGGTTGGTCTGGATCACGCTGTTCCACTCGGCGAGATCGAGCACGTGCGGCGGTTTGCGGATGCTGATGCCGGCATTGTTGACGAGGATGTCGATCCGGCCGAGTTCGCCGGCGACGCGCGCGGCCATGGCGTCGACCGCCGCCTTGTCCGTGACATCTGCGACCACCGATATCGCCTTGGCACCGCTGCGCGCGAGCTCGGCGGCTGCGGCAACCGATTTGGCTTCATTGCGCCCGACAACCGCAATCGCGGCGCCGGCGTCCGCCAAACCGCGGGCCATGCCGAGCCCGATGCCGCCATTGCCGCCGGTGACGATGGCGACCTTGCCGCTGAGATCGAAAAGTTTTGTTTTCATTGTTTTTGTTCCGTTGTTGTTTTCGACAGAGACGCGATCAGCTCTTGCCTTGCCAGATCAGGATCAGGCCGACGGCGCCGAGCACGGCACCATAGCCCGCCCATTGCAGCTGGTTGATCATGAAGCTCGATTGCGGCCAGGTGACTGCGCCGGTGCCCTGGCCGATCCAGAGCAGGCCGATCGCGAGCGCGAGAAGGCCAACGATCAGGAATGCTCTGGCCATGGATACGACCTCGTTGCTGCTACGATCTACGCGGCTTGGCGGGCTCCTGCGAAACCGCCGCCATGGATGAACGTAGCTCGCGATCGAATACGATGCTGCCGGGCGCCGCAAGGGGGCGGCGGTCGGCGTGGTTCCTGAGGTGCTCCGATGAGCCGAAGAACTCTTTTGCTGATGCTTGCTTTGACCGCGTTCGGTATCGGCGCCTACGCCTGCTGGCCGAGACAAGCGGATTTGCGCGCCTTCGATCCGGCCGCGATGGCGCGGCTGGAGACCGCGATGTGGCGCGACTATTACGACAAGCACTATCCGAGCCTGTTCTATCATCTCTACGAGGTGTCGCGGACCCAGTTCGGCTTCTCACCGTTAATGAGCTTGCACATCTCCATATCCGCGGCCAAGGCCGCAAGAACGTTTCAGCCAACCGGGTCTCGGCAGGAGGCCGACGCGGCGCTACCGTACCTTGTGATCTACTATTGGGACCTGGCATCTGCGGCGCCCGCGGACTTCAACGTTGAGGAGGCCTCCCGGCTCGAGCTCGACTGGTGGCAGGCTCGACGTGAAAAGGTCGGGCCGCGCGACTACGGCGTCACTGTTGCACGTGTCGCGGCGCTGACCTACGGCAAGTCGGCAGAGGACGACGCGATGCTACGATTCGGGATCGGGCGAGCGGAGGCCATGGCCTGCCGCGACGCGCGCGGGCAGCGGATGAGCGAGCGGGACTGGGTCGAGATCGAGCGGCAATTGCTCGGTGCATATCAGACGCTGAAAGCTGCGGTCGCTGAAAAATAGGCTGCTCCAGATTGCAGGCACAAAAAAGCCCCGGACAATGCCGGGGCTTTTGAGCTGCTGATTTAGCAGAGATCAGTGTGTCGATCAGTACTTGGCGACGACCGGGCCACCCCAGTTGAAGCGGTAGACCAGCTCGGTCTTCGCGGTGTAGGTGACCATCTTGCGCGAGTCGATGTTGCCGAACGGATCGGTACCAACGGCACCAGCGACGCAGTTCGCTCCAACAGTCACACAGGTGAGGCGCGAGTCCTTGCGATCGTACCAAGCGGCGCGGCCTTCGGTCTTCACGAACAGGCCCGGCAGGAAATCGAGCTGATATTCGAAACCGCTACCGATGAAGAAGCCATCAAAGGTCTGGCCCGGAACCTGAAGGCCGGATGCGGCGAACGTAGGAACGATCTGTCGCAGATTGTAGGCTTCGGTATGAGCCTGCGTGTAGCCGGCGTTGAAGTAGGTCAGGAATGACGGGGTCACGAGATAACCGATACGACCGCCAACAGCCCAGGACCAATCCATCTTGTTTTCGCCGACAAAAGTTTCGCCGGGACCGAACACGCGCCAGGCGTGGTCACCCTTGATGTCGGAGTAGGTGCCGTCGACGAAGGCGCCGACAACCCAGCGGCCGCTGAACTGGTAATCGCAGCCCACGCCGGCGGTTGCCAGCCAGCCATCCGAACCGGAGGTGGCGCCGAGGACGTTGGTGCCGTTGGGGGCGACCACGTCGCGCGAGTAACGGTCGGTACGGGAGATGCCGTAACCGCCACCGCCGCTGATCCAGCAGCCGGTCCAGCTTACGGCCGGTACAACCGGCGCCGGAGCCTTGGCATAACGGGGAGCCATGTCAGCCGCGAGAGCCGGAGCAGTCAGGGCTGCCATCGCGGTCAGAGCGAGCACCAATTTCTTCATTGTCGAAACCCTCAAAATTAAGCGTCGTAACCGACCGCCCAAATGGTGCGCTTGCACCGATTCCCTAAACCCAGTGTCAGGACTATACGCAGTTCCGCCTGAAATGCTGTTGCAGAGCGGCCACACGCCTGGACAAACCGATCAGGTCCGGTCCCCGTATCGCTATCCTGTGGCGCTGCATTGAGCACAAAAAAAGCCCCGGACGATGCCGGGGCTTTTGAGCTGCTGATTTAGCAGAGATCAGTATGTCGATCAGTACTTGGCGACGACCGGGCCACCCCAGTTGAAGCGGTAAACCAGCTCGGTCTTCGCGGAGTAGACGGTCAGCCTGCGCGAGTCGATGTTGCCGAACGGGTCGGTACCAATGGCGCCAGCGACGCAGTTGTTGCCAACAGCCGTACAGGAGAGGCGCGAGTCCTTGCGATCGTACCAGGAAGCGCGACCTTCGCTCTTCACGAACAAGCCCGGCAGGAAATCGAGCTGATATTCGAAACCGCTGCCGATGAAGAAGCCATCATAGGTCTGGCCCGGAACCGTAAGTCCGGATGCGGGGAACGTAGGAACGATCTGTCGCAGATTGTAGGCTTCGGTATGAGCCTGCGTGTAGCCGGCGTTGAAGTAGGTCAGGAATGACGGGGTCACGAGATAACCGATGCGACCGCCAACAGCCCAGGACCAATCCATCTTGTTTTCGCCGACAAAAGTTTCGCCGGGACCGAACACGCGCCAGGCGTGGTCACCCTTGATGTCGGAGTAGGTGCCGTCGACGAAGGCGCCGACAACCCAGCGGCCGCTGAACTGGTAATCGCAGCCGACGCCGGCGGTTGCCAGCCAGCCATCCGAACCGGAGGTGGCGCCGAGGACGTTGGTGCCGTTGGGGGCGACCACGTCGCGCGAGTAACGATCGGTACGGGAGATGCCATAACCGCCACCGCCGCTGATCCAGCAGCCGGTCCAGCTTACGGCCGGTACAACCGGCGCCGGAGCCTTGGCATAACGGGGAGCCATGTC
>NZ_JAFCLR010000070.1:0-23058 GCF_018131065.1 Bradyrhizobium sp. AUGA SZCCT0431
TGATCTTCCCCCGAGAAAGTGGACGGGCTTAAGCGGCTTTTAGCTCCATCTCGATCGGAGCGATATATCCGATTGCGGAATGGAGCCGGGTTCGATTGTAAAAGCCTTCGATGAAGGCAAAGATATCGCGCTGGGCTTCGGCGCGGGTCTGATAGTTGCGATGGTGAACGAGCTCGGTCTTCAGAGTATGGAAGAAGCTCTCCATCGGAGCGTTGTCATAGCAATCGGCCTTGCGACTCATCGATGCGGCGACGCCGGCTCCAGCAAGAGCGGCCCGATAGTCGGATGATGCATATTGCACGCCGCGATCGGAGTGATGGATCAACCCTGCGCCGGGCTTTCGTTGGCGGATTGCCATGGTCAGCGCGGAGGATGCGAGTTCGACTTGCATATGATCCCGCATGGCCCAGCCGACGATCTTCCGACTGAAGAGATCCATGACGGCCGCCAGATACAGCCACCCCTCCGCGGTCGGGATGTAGGTGATATCGGCAAGCCAAACCCGGTTCGGGGCCGGGGCCGTGAAGTCGCGTGCGATCAGGTTTGGCGCGATCGGCAGATCGTGGCGGCTGTCGGTGGTGCGGACCCGGCGAGGCGGTGTCATGATCGCGCGAATGCCATATCGACGCATCAGCCGTTCGATCCGGCCGCGGCTGGCACCACGTCCCTGCGTCCGCAGAGCGGCATGCACCCGTGGACTGCCATAGCGTTGGCCGCTGTCGTGATGAACCTGCCGGATCGCACCCAGGAGCACGGAATTGGCCGCTGCACGGGTGCTCACCGGACGCTCGCGCCAGGCATAATAGCCGGCCGGCGAGACCTCGAGCACGGCACACATCAGCCGCACGGGATAGACGTCGCGATGGTCCTCGATGAAGCGGAAGCTCATGTCCGGGTTCCGGCAAAGATCGCGATCGACTTTTTTAAAATGTCGCGCTCCATGCGCAGGCGTTCGTTCTCCTGGCGCAACCGGGCGATCTCCGAAGCCTGATCCGCCGACATCGGCGTCGCCTGCGTGGTCGGGCGCCGCGCCGCCGATGTCGGCTGCAGCTCGAACTGCTCCATCCAGCGTCGCAGCACCGAGTCGCGCAGACCGAGTTCCTTCGCAACCGACGTAATCGATCGGCCGCTCGACACCACCAGCTCAGCGCATTCGCGCTTGTAATCTTCCGTAAACGATCGGCGTGGACGTCCTTCCATATGACACCTCCTGGCTCTCGCAGCCTACTACAGGTGTCCACTCTTTCGGAGGAGGTTCAGGCCGTTCGAAGCGCGGGGGCAGAAGTCGGGAGTTTTACCAAGGGTTGGCGTTGTTTGGATCGCTTCCCAATCAGATGTAGCGCCGTTCCAAGAGGCTTTTCGGCAAGGGTTGCGCGATCTAGGTTACGTTGAGGGCGAGACGATCACAATCGAGGCGCGTTTCGCCGAGGGGAAGGCAGAGCTTGCGCCGGCCCTTGTCGAAGATCTTGTGCGCCGTAAGGTCGACGTCATCGTAGCACCATCGACGGGGGTCGTGCAGCTCATAAAGAAAGCGACGACAACAATTCCTATCGTGATGGCGAACGTGTCCGATCCTGTCGGGTTCGGGTTTGTCGCAAGCCTCCAGCGGCCTGGCGGAACCATCACTGGTTTTTCTAACTTGATGGTCGAGCAAGTCGGCAAGAACGTCGAATTGTGCAGGGAGGCAATTTCCAATCTGTCCCGCCTTGCCGTACTCGTTAACCCGGCGCTTCCTGATGCGACGCTCGTGTTGAGGGAAGTACGGGCGGTGGCTCAGGGGTTGGGCTTCTCCGTCCATCCGTTGGAAGCGCGCCAGCCCGAAGACCTCGAAGGAGCCGTCGCGCAGGCCAGCGAACAGCGCGCTGATGCGCTTCTGGTGTCAACGATCGAGGGCATGATCTTCGCGAACCGTGTCCCTATCATCAAGGCTGCTGCCACGCACCGACTGCCAACAGTATTTGCCGCGCCACCGTTCCAGCTTGCCAATGCTGGTGCGCTATTGGCCTATGGTGCGAGCACGCCGGACATGCTTCGGCAATCCGCCAGTTACGTCGACAAGATCGTCAAGGGCGCGAAACCCGCGGATCTTCCGGTTCAGCAACCGACTAAGTTCGAACTCGGGGTAAATCTGAAGACCGCCAAGGCGCTCGGCTTGACTATTCCTCCAACGATCCTTGTGCGAGCCGACGAAGTGATCGAATGAGGTAGGCCACTTCCGGTTTTGGCACTTTTCGGACCTGACAGGCCGGGCTGGCGACGGCTGTTCCTGAGGGCAAAGCGGACCTCGCAACTTCGCGCGCCCAAGTCTGAAAATGACCCAACTCCGACCTCAGCCCTCTGGCACCCCGGCTATGAGCATGCCCTCATAGAAGCGCTGGCGCGCGGCAAGGAAGGTCGGATGGTTGCTCGGCGCATTGGCGCGGTAGCGGCGGATGGTGAAGGTCGGATCGAGCGTCAGCCCTGCCTGTGCGGCGGCCCGCGCCTGATCCAGTTCGCCGAGCAGTGCAAGGGCGGCAGCGAGGAAGAAGTGCGCTAGAGGGTAATTGCGGTTTGCCTCGATGCTGCGACGTAGCCATGCGACCGCTTCGGCATCTGCACCAAGCTGGTGCTTGGCGACGGCGCTGTAAAACAGCCATCGAAAGGCGAGGGTATCTCGAGGAGAGAGCCGGAGCGCCTCGTTGACGTGAGCCTCAGTTTCGTCGCCGCGGCCGATGTACCATTTGGCGAGGCCGATGGCAGCATGCGCTTGAGCTAGATTTCGATCGAGCGCCAACCCCTGCTCGCATTCGGCAATGCCTTGAACCGCGCGATTGGTCGCGTTTAGGACACTCCCTAGAAGCACATGGGCTCGCGCATGCTGAGGGGCCATGCTTAGAACTTTGATCAAACCCCTCTCAGCAGCCTGAAGGTATACGGTCCGGTCGTCGGTAACAAAGGAGGCGCCGGTCGCTAAATTTGCTCGTGCCAAGCTCACCATCGCCTCGATATTGCTGGGGTCGAGTGCCAGAGCACGGTCGAAGAAGCCGCGCGCTTGCGCCATGTATTCGGGATTTAGCCCATTGTTCAGCCACGCCCTACCTTGGAAAACGAGGTCAGTTGCGTCTGGGTGCAGTGAATGTTCTGCGCGCCGCGCTTCGGCTGCGATAAGTTGGGCATCTAGCGCGTTGGCGAGCCTCGATACGATTTCGTCCTGCATATCAAATAAGTCAGCAATGGGCTTGTCAAAGCGCTCGGCCCAAAGGTGACTGCCGGTTTCGGCGTCGACCAATTGCACGTTCACCCGGAGGCGGTTGCCACCACGTTGCACTGAGCCTTCGAGCACATAGCGAACGTTCAACTCACGTCCCAGCTTCTTTACGTCAACGGGTCTGCCCTTGAAGGTGAACGCGGTGTTGCGCGCAATCACGAACGCGCCATTGATGCGCGACAAGTCCGTAATTAGGCTTTCGGTCACGCCATCAACGAAAAAGTCTTGCTCGGGATCGCCGCCGATATTCGCGAACGGCAGCACCACGATGGAAAGGTGGGGCCCTGAAAGCGGGCTAGGCGCCGAGTCGCCGTTCTGCGCCGCCGAGCCAACCGGCTCAATTGCGGGCCTGTGCGCTTCCTGCACTGTACCAACGAAGCGGAAACCTTTGCGCGGCAACGTTTTGATTAAGCGCTGCTTCTCGCCCGTGTCGCCAATTGCGCTGCGAGCGGCATTTAGGCGGGTCGTCAGAGCGGCATCTGAGACGATGCGTCCGTTCCAAACGGCGTTGATGAGGTCGTCTCTGCTTACCACGCGCTCCCTGTTGCGGATCAGGTATTCGAGCAGATCAAAAACTTGCGGTGTGATCGACACCGCATCCGCCCCCCGATGCAGTTCGCGCCGTTCCGTATCAAATGTGTACTCCTCGAAGAGATAACGCAAGCTGCCATTCCCTCTCGGGGTCCCCTCTGAAGCCCCTGGAGCACAAAGAATAAGCTGCCGGTAAGGGAAATGTAAGCCACCAGTTAAGCGCGCCAGCGCATCTTGCGGCAACTTGGCCCGGTGAACAGTCTAGACAGGACACACCGCAATGAGCACGATCCAAGGGACCACCGAGCTGGGACCGACAACCGCAAAGCGACAGGTCTACAGTCCTCTCGAAACATATTGGAATGCATTTCAGGAGTGGCGCAAACGCGAGCGGCAGCGAACCGAGTTGTGTCGCCTGACGGACAACGAGCTTATGGACATTGGTATCACGCGCGGTGAGATCGACTACGTCGCCTCGAACCACTCAATCTCACCCGATCCCCTCCGTTGGATGTCTGATATCGGCACCCTAAGATGACCACCATTGGCACGTTTCGGACCTGATGCTCTCGCCCAGCGATGTCTGTGCGTCTGGGCAAAGCGGACGTCGCTCAGGACCGCGCCCAAGTCCAAAAATGACCCTGGCTGTGTGGCAGGACCCATAGGAGACATTCCCGCGAACTTGCCGGGTTGCGGCTTCCACTTACGCGTCAGCGCTTGTGAGCTAAGTTCCGACGGTCATCACGAGCCGTGCGTACCTTATTCGTCCGCAAGCAGAAAGCTGGACATGCAGTCGATGAATGACATCTCTTTCGAGACAGTTCTGGGCGAGCGCGTCGAGGACATGCTCAACGCCTGCACGCGGTGCGGCAAATGTGTCGAGGTCTGTCCGAGCGTGAAACCTGCCGGCATCGCGGCCACGAGTTCCGACGAAATCATCAGCGGTATGCTTGACATCGTACGCAGCGGCGATGGCCCAGAAGCGTCGCGCAAGTGGGCAGCGTCCTGCATGCGAAGCGGCGAGTGCATCAAGGCGTGCGACTACGGTGTCAATCCGCGTTTCCTGCTTGCAATGGCACGCCTCGCCATGGCGAAGGCCGAGAGCGAGCTGCCCGAACGGCGCCGCCTGGGCGTTGAAAGGTACCGCGATCTCAGCCGCGATGTGACAGTGCTCTCGCGTTTGCAGCTCAATGGTGAGGTGCTGGAGCGGCTCGGCCAGAAATCAGCGTCAGTGTCGACTCCCGTCGAGTCGCCCGACTTCGTGTTTTACACCGGCTGCAATGTGCTCAAGACGCCGCACATCGCGTTGCTTGCCCTCGATATCATGGATGCGCTCAGCATCTCTTATCAGGTGATGGGCGGGCCAAGCCATTGCTGCGGCATCACGCAGCTAGGCCCCGGCGACATCGAGATGTCTGGGCGCATGGGCTCGAACACGATGGAGAAGTTGTCGCACTCCAAGTCCGGCCAGGTGATCTCCTGGTGTCCTAGCTGTTACGTACAGTTCACAGAATTGACACTTCCGACGATTGAACGACAGCGCGGCTCGCGGCCGTTTGAGATGACGCCGTTCATGCAATTTCTCGACGGCCGGCTTGCTCAGTTGAAGCCGCACTTGCAGCGAAGGGTTGAAATGCGGGTCGCGCTGCACCGACATCCCGGCGTAGCAGGCGTCATGGAAGCCGCTGCTGAAATCTTGGGGGCAATCCCCGGCGTTGAACTCGTTGACCTGAAGCAGCCGGCAGTCGGCTTGCAGAGCGTCAATGTCGGCGTGCTTCCCGCGTTCAAACGCGAGTTGCAGCTTAACGAACTCCAAGCGGCGTCCGACGCGGGCGTCGATGCACTGGTTACGGTCTATCATTCCGATCATCGCGAACTGTGCGCTCACGAACGCGACTGGCCATTCCGTATAATTAACATGCTCGAAGTGGTCGGCGAGAGTATGGGGCTCCATCAGCAAGATCGTTACAAGCAGCTCAAGATTATGCAGGATGCTGACCAGATCGTGTCCGAATGCAGCGACCTGATCGCTCAGCATGCGCTAGACGTCGGAAAGGCTCGCGACGTCGTTGTTAAATCGATGCTCGGCGACCAACCTCTTCCCCTGAATCGTGGGTCATGCCCGGTGGAGCAAGGCGCGAGCGGCGTGGCGTCGGCATAACTGCCTGACGTCGCCTATTGGCACTTTTCGGACCTGACACGCCGGACTGACTATGTCCGTTCTTGAAGGCAAAGCCGACTTCCCGCTTGCACATCCGGACTTCTCAGTTTGACCCAAAGCAGATATTGCATTGCGTACAGAGGCCACACCATTATGCTAAGGTAGATGGAGCAAATTGGAGGCTGGGGATGAAGTGCCTGCGCATTTATGCAACGCCTGACGGGGAGTCCCATTTTGGGGAAGTCGATATCGCCATGACACTAACGCGATCGTTTCCGAATGGAGCGCCTGTCGAACCTTCCGCTCACTACGAAGCCTCACGTTCCGCTTTCTACGAAGCCTCGCGAGTTCGTTTTGTTCATATCCCCGCAGCCGCAGGGGTGCGCGAAGCGGACTTTCATAAACCACCGGCTCGACTACTTGCCATTTGGTTGGATGGCGAGGTCGAGTTTGAAACGAGCGACGGAGAGGTGAGACGTGTCTCCGCTGGAAAGGCAGTCCTCGTCGAGGATACGCATGGGAAAGGGCATATCTCGCGCCACCCACCGGAAGGGCAAAATTCCATACAGGTTGTGCTGCCGCACGGCCTTGACGCTCCTTTTGCGTAGTCGTGATCGGCGATGTCCGCTGATCTAGGAAGAGTGGAAGTTCGCGGCGCGCTGTCAAAGTGACGCGATTGATCCACACTCAGTTAAGGCAAAAGTGGGTGGTGGCTCAGTTTGAATTTTTTGGGAGGTAGTTTTGCTGGAAATGCTCAACGGCACCATCAATATGAACCCAGTCATGTTTCGTTTGCTCTTCAACTGATATGACAGGGGCTGGGTATTTTGGATTTGCCATCGCGCCGACTGCAACGCCGATCAGCGCGGGCAGATTGCTGAGTTTCCAGAAGACTGTTGAGCCGCACTGCGGACAGAAATAGTTATGGATTTTCCCGCCGCTTGCGGCGTCGTGCGTAAACTCTTTTGAGGTTCCTGAGATGGTGGCAACTTCAGCGGGGTAATAGGCGCCTACACCGAACGGCGCGCCGGTTCGGCGTTGGCAGTCGATGCAGTGACAAGCAACGACTATCTTGGATGGCTCTTCTGGAAGCGAGAGTGTAACAGCACCGCAGCTGCATCGAGCGCCAGCCATCGAAATGCTCCGATTGATTCTGAGCAAGCAAAGCTTACCGCTAAGTATTTTGACATACCAAATTCCAAATTGAGGCACTACGCGAAAGTGTGGGATGTCCGCATCTGGCACCGAACGGACCTGCCGGGCTGGACCGACGATGTCTGCTTCCAGAGGTAGAACCGACCTGCCGCGCAGCCAAGGTCACAGTTTGACCCAACTCGGACAATTCGGATAGTCCCGCGAAAGCTGTGTTATCAGATTGCGGCCTCCTGCCTCCCCTGCAAGAATGGGCTCGTATATTCAATCGGATCGCGGAAAATGGACAAGCTAAGTCTGCAAAACCCGGTGTTCGCCACCTACGTCGTCGCAGCCACGATTATGATTTTGAAAGCCGTCAGCATGTCTTGGTTGACTGTGCTTCGCATGATGCAGGTGAAGGGCGGGTTCCGATCGCCCGAAGACATCAAGAAGACCCGCCTCAACCCCGATCCCAATCCGAAACAGCTTGAGCCCAACGAGCGCGTCGAGCGGATTCGGCGAATCCAATTGAACGACATCGAAAACCTGCCGTTCTTTCTGATCGCGGGCCTACTTTTCGTTCTCACTGAGCCGTCGCTGTTGCTCGCGCGCTGGCTTCTTTATGGTTACGTTGTATCGCGTCTCCTGCACTTTACCGCCAATTTTACTGCGCGGACCCATGACACGCGCGCCACACTGTGGACCGTGGGCTCTCTGATTCTGATCTTCATGACTGGTCGGACATTGGTCGCCGCGTTGGGTTATTGATGTGCGTAGCCAATTACGTGATTTATCGATACGCCATTTGCTGCAATGCACGAGTCCGAGTTTGGCACGAAGCGGCGGTTGGAGGCTGGGCAGAACTTGTCCGCTCTGCCCGGGTAGTTCAGACATCAACTTGTTCCGCTATTGCCAGAGCGTCATCGACTTCGATGCCAAGATACCGGACCGTGCTTTCGATCTTGGTGTGACCGAGCAAGAGCTGGACAGCCCTCAGGTTGCCTGTCCGTCGATAGATCAGGGTAGCTTTCGTGCGGCGCAAGGAATGCGTCCCAAACAGCCTCGGGTCGAGACCGACGCTGCCGATCCACTCGGAGACGAGGCGGGCATACTGGCGGGTTGTCATGCTGCGGTCGGGTCTGCGACGGCCGGGGAACAAGAACTCGCCAGGCCGTTTGCCGGTAACCCTCAGGTAGTCATCGACCGCTTGGCGGGTCTGCTCGCTCAATTCAAATCTGACAGGCCGCCCAGTTTTCCTTTGCCGGACAGTTGCGCGATCCGCCGTGTAGCCACCGCCGGCGACATCCTCGACCCGGATGGCGACGACATCACAGCCACGAAGCTTGCTGTCGATTGCCAAATTGAACATGGCCAGATCGCGAGCGCGGCCCTCGATCTGAAGTTTCGTCCGGATCGTCCAGACGTGCTTAGGACGCAACGGTGGCTTCGCCCCGGTCAGCTTTCCCTTGTTCCACGGCATTCGCTTGGGCCCGGGGGCAGCGTTCGCTTGATCCTGCATAGCCATACTCCTCGGCTCGGTTACAGAGGCGAGAAGCATTAGCCACCCGGTTGAGCTTTAAAATCAGGTCGGTTTTCGAGCCAAAGCGGACTCCTGAGCGGGTCTATCGGCAAAAGCCGGGAAGCGTTTGACCCGAACCGGACATTCAACGGTCTCCTTAAAGCCCCGACGCGTTCAGTCTGGGAGACCCGCCTGCTGCAGCGTTCTAATCCATGATTCGGTCGTGGATTCATTGCGGTTCTGGCGGCGAACAAAGACCGCATCGATGCGGGCATGGGGCTGCGTCTGCAGCAATTGCCGGATCATATCGCGCGCTTCGTCGACTCGGCCGAGATCGACAAGCGCCACGGCTGCCGCGCGATAGCCGCCCGCCAGTTGCGGCAGCGTCAGGATGGCGCGTCGTGCCCACGCGAGCGCGTTTTCCGGATGCCCGGCGTCGCGGTAGCCAATAGCGAGTCCTAGTTCGCAGTAACCTCGAAATGGATCGCGCGGACTCAGCCGCAGAGCGCGCGTGAACATGTTGATTGCCTCGTTCGGGTGGCCAGCTGCCGTCTGTACCCAGCCGCTGTGCATGATCGCCGGAAACCCATTGGGATTGAGCGTCAGCGCACGCTCCGATCCGGTCAGCGCAGTTTCGATGCTGCCGCCTAGCAACGCGATCGTCATCGCCGCGAAACTCGTAGCCTCCGAATCGTCGCTTGAGGTCGCCAATGCAGCATGCGCGAGCCGAAGCGCTTCCGGGATCGCGTCAGGGCCGAATGAATCGACCGAATGCATGATGCACACGGCCCGTAGTGCCAGGGCGCGGGCAAAGTGAGGGTCTCGGGCGATCGCCTGTTGCGTGAAATCTAGCGCGGCACGCAAGTTACGCCCCGAGGGCTCCATGAAGGCCGCTGACGCGCGCATGTAGAGATCGTAGGCGTCGAGGCTGGCCGTCGGCTTGCGCCGGCTCCGTTCAATTTCGGCGTGCCGCAGATTTGGCTCGATGGCGCTCACCACTTCCGTGGCGACACGATCGTGCATGTCGAAGATTTCCTCGAGCTCGCCGTCGAACCTATCTGCCCATAGGTGCGCTCCGGTCTCGGCGTCGATCAGCTGAGCGGTAACGCGCACACGCCTCCCGGACTTGCGGACTGAGCCCTCGAGCAGATAGCGAACGCCCAAGTCTCGCCCGACTTGTCGCAGGTCCCGCGCCTGGCCCTTGTAGGTGAAGGCTGAAGTCCGAGCGATGACGAACAGCCACCGCACGCGGCTAAGGACTGTGGTGATCTCCTCAACCATTCCGTCTGCGAAGTAATCCTGTTCCGGATCCCCTGACATGTTTTGAAATGGCAACACTACGATGGACGGTTTGTCAGGCAGCGCGAGAGCCGGTGGCGGCGGAGCGCACTCGCCGCCGACGGCAAAGATGTGAACCGGACGGCTGATGTTTTTCAGTTCGATCTCGCCGCGATCAGCGAAGGAGGTGCTGAGTCGATCACGAACCTGCTCGTAGACGGCGCGAGACAAGGCAACCCCGCCAGGGTCCGCGATGCCTTCGATGCGCGCAGCGATGTTGACGCCGTCGCCCATTAGGTCCTCTCCCTGGACCACGACATCACCGAGATGGATACCAATGCGCAGCCGCAGCGGTTGACCCTCACCGGCCTTTGCCTCGACCTGCTTCTGGATTTCCATCGCACAGGTTACAGCCTGAACCGCGCTAGTGAACTCAACTAGAAAGCCATCGCCGGTTTCCTTGAACAGGCGGCCGGCATGCCGGGCGATGGCGTGATCGACAATGTCGCGCCGCAGGGTTGCCAGCCGCGCGAGGGTGCCGGTTTCATCCGCACCGATCAGGCGGGAATAGCCCACGACATCGGCCGCCACGATTGCTGCCAGCCGCCTTACAACCTGCTCGCTCGTCATTGAGCCATCCTTGAAGCTGCAGTCTGCCGCGGTACCTGCAGAATTGCATCTTAGGTGACGGGCGGGCCGGTGTCTTCCTTGGTCCGGCCCCTTGAACCGATCCAGTGGACCGGTAAGGCCCCACAGCAGCTCAATTCCACTCTTGGCACGAACCGGACCAGCCACGCCGGTCGGTTGACGTCCAGGGGAGAAGCGGAAGCGTTTCGGGCCCGTCAGGACAGCTTTTGACACCCAAAGCGGACATGGCGCCCCCGCTGGAACCTGTTAGAATTGAGCCTCGTCCGGAGACGCGACATGCAGGTGAAGGGTCGGAGTAGGCGCAAAACTCGCAAAGCGCCGGCCGCACACGTGGTTACTGCCGATCTCCAAAAGCAAGTTGCGGCTCTTACCCGTGAAGTGAAGGAGGCGCGCGAGCAGCAGACCGCGACTTCGGAGGTGTTGCAGGTCATCTCAAGTTCTTCGGGCGAACTCGCGCCTGTGTTCGAATCCTTGCTGGCAAGTGCCAAACATCTGTGCGGCGCAGAGTTTGGCATCATTCTTCTCCGCGAAGGAGATGCGTTTCGCACCGTTGCCTTGCACGGTACGACGGCCGCATACACTGAGGCCAGATGGCGCGCGCCACTTCTTCGGCCCGCCGCAGATACCGGTCTTGGTCGCGTACTGGAAACTAAGCAGGCGGTTCAAATAGCCGACGTGCGCGCGGTGGCTGGCTATGTGGACAATCCTGTGCAGGCGCCGATCGTTCAACTCTCCGGCGTGCGTAGTAAACTTTCCGTTCCAATGCTGAAGGAAGAGGATTTGATCGGCGTCATCGAGATCGACCGCCAGGAAGTTCGTCCCTTTACCGACCAGCAGATCGAGCTGGTTCAAAACTTCGCCGCCCAAGCCGTGATCGCCATCGAGAATGCGCGGTTGCTCAAGGTATTGCGCCAGCGAACCGATGATTTGACCGAGTCCCTCGAACAGCAAACGGCGACTTCGGAGGTCCTCGAGGTCATCAGCTCCTCGGCGGGTGAATTGGATCCGGTCTTTAACAAAATGCTCGAAAACGCAACGCGAATTTGCGGGGCCAACTTTGGTACGATGAGCCTGTACGATGGAGACAGCTTCAGGAATGTTGCGCTCTATAATTTGCCTCCTTCATACGCCGCGTCACCGGCCAGCCGGACGTTTCGGCCCCACCCAGAAAGTGGACTTGCAACGGTCGCCAGAACAAAGCGGATCGTTCAAATGGACGATATCAGGAAGCAAACGCCTTACCTTGAGCGCGACCCCGCAGTTGTAGCGCTAACCGATCTGGCAGGCGCCCGAACGCTTGTCGCTGTACCGATGCTCAAGGGCAGTGAGTTGATCGGCACAATTGCGATCTTCCGGCAGGAGGTCCGGCCATTCACTGACAAGCAAATCGCACTGGTCAGCAACTTCGCGAACCAGGCGGTGATCGCCATCGAGAATACGCGACTGCTTAAGGAATTGCGCGAACGCACTGATGATTTGAGCGCCTCGCTTGATGAACTCCGCACCGCGCAAGATCGACTGATACAGACCGAAAAACTCGCCTCGCTCGGCCAGCTCACTGCAGGCATCGCGCACGAAATCAAGAACCCTTTGAATTTCGTCAATAATTTCTCAGCGCTGTCTGCGGAGCTGACCGATGAACTGAACGCCGTGCTCAAGCCGGTCTCGATGGACGGCAAGGTTCGGGAAGAAGTCGACGAGTTGACCGGTATGCTGAAGGACAACCTTCAAAAGGTCGTCCAGCACGGCAAGCGGGCCGATTCCATCGTCAAGAACATGCAGATGCATTCGCGTGAAGGCTCCGGCGAGCACCGGCCTGCAGATATTAATTCGCTTCTCGATGAGAGCCTCAATCTCGCCTATCACGGCGCACGAGCAGAAAACGGCGATTTCAACGTCACTCTGCAGCGCGACTTCGATGCGGACGCTGGTACAATAGAACTATTTCCCCAAGAGATTACCCGCGCATTTCTCAATCTGATCGGGAACGGCGTCTATGCGGCGACCAGGCGCAAGACCGAAGAAAAAGAACCCGGTTTTGAGCCAACCCTCCGGGCCACCACGAAGAACCTGGGTACCACTGTCGAAATTCGCATTCGCGACAACGGCACCGGAATCCCGGCCGAAGTACAGCAAAAGATGTTTAACCCGTTCTTCACGACCAAGCCAGCCGGTGAAGGAACCGGCCTTGGACTCTCGATGACGCACGACATCGTCGTCAAGCAACACGGCGGCAGAATTGATGTCGCGACCGAACCAGGCGTTTTCACCGAATTTATTATTACGTTGCCGCGAACAACAATCCCGCAAAGGACGGCCGGAGGTTCAAATTGAGTACCCACATCCTCGTCGTCGATGACGAGCCCGATGTAGAAAGCATGTTCCGCCAGCATTTCCGGCGCGATCTCCGTTCGGGCCGGCTCGTCATGGAATTTGCGCTGTCCGCTCCGGCCGCATTGGAGCGCGTCAAGGTCATCGCCGACGCCTCGCTAATCCTGATCCTGTCCGACATCAACATGCCTGGCATGAGATGCTGCCGAAGAAGCGGGCCGAACGACCGAACGTCCCGGTGATCATGATAACCGCCTATGGCGACGATGAGACGAGGAAGCACGCAATCGCTCAGGGAGCCGTTGGGCTGCTGACCAAGCCCATAGACTTCACTTTGCTTCGGGTAGAGATCGACACACGACTGGCGCCGGCCAGTTGACCGGCGGGTCACCCGCCGGTCTTGTTCACGACTTCCGGGTTTGGCACCTTTGAGACATACCCGCCGACCCGGAGAATGTCCGTTCACCGGGGTAGACCGGAAGTCGCCGTGGTCCGGCCAACCGACGCGAATGACCCGCAACGGACATTGCCGAAAGATTGTCGTTCACCAATAATCGTCACTCTTAGGCCAAGGCCATCGGGCAAAATCGGAGATGTATTTTCTCCATCTTGGAGGGGCGGTTCATGCATTTTGTGAATGGTGCCGAAGTCAATCGGGTTTTGACGTTCCCAATTCTGATTGCGGCGATGGAAGCCGCACATTGCCGCCCCAAGATCGACGTCCTGGACGGATACCTCGGAACCGAGGATCAGCAATACGTTATTCGTAGCGCCGTCGATCGAGGCAGGTTCATGGCTAGCAAAATGTTCACAAGTTTCCCCGCCAATCTTTCCCGGGGAAACATGCCGGCAGTGCAAGCCGTCTGCGTGCTGTTCGACGGCTTCGATGGGCGTCCACTTGCGGTCATTGACGGCACCGAGGTCACCCATTGGCGAACGGCCGCTGATTCAGCCTTGGCTACGAAATTTCTTGCACCACCCAATCCCGAAACCATGCTCGTCGTAGGAGCAGGTGAAATGTCACGGTGGCTTGTACGGGCTCATAGGACGGTTAGGCCCTCACTTCAGCGCGTGCTCGTCTGGAATCGCACCGCGGAGCGAGCATCCGAAGTTGCCAAAGAATTGGCACGAGAAGGTATAGAGGCCGTCCCAATATCCGATCTCGATGCTGCCACAAGGGCTGCCGATTTGATCACCACTTTGTACTCGATCGCACGAACCGCTCATCAAGGGCATCAATTTGCGACCAGGCGTCCACCTCGACCTGGTCGGCGGCTACACCCCTCAAACCCGCGAGGCAGATGACAATGCTGCAAAGCGCGCCCTTGTGTTTGTCGATAGACGGGAATCCGCGTTTGACGGAGTAGGAGACATACTGCAGCCCATCGCGAGCGGTGCGATCACGACAAGCGATGTGCTCGGTGATCTCTACGACCTATCAAGTGGGACCGTGCTTGGTCGAAGATCCGCATCCGATATTACGTTTTTCAAGAATGCGGGTGGTGGCCACCTCGATTTGATGACGTGCGAAACGGTCTTCCAGCAACTCGGTACCAAGTTGACGTAGCGTTGATGATGCGGCCCATCGACTTCGCCTATTGGCACCTTTGAGACATGCCCGCCTATCCTGAGAATGTCCGTTCACCGGGGTAGACCGGAAGTCGCCGTGGTCCGGCCAAACCGACGCGATAGACCCGTCGCGGAAATGGGAGGGTTAGCTCGACCCGAGCGATTTCGCGAGCGTGGCGGAGGGCAGCTCGCCAAATCGGCGGAAATACATTGACGCGAACCGCCCGAAATGAGTGAACCGATCCCCGGCAAGTATTTGGCCACGCGTGGTGATACTGGCCCTCATCCAGACATTCGTCTAGACTAACTTCCTGTTCCGAGCTGGAGGGCGAGCATGGAGTGCCCGAGCTGCGGAAGCGCCAATCAGGATGGCAACCGATTCTGCGGGAACTGCGGCGCGCCGCTGCCGCAGTATTGTGGCGCCTGCGGTCGCAAGAATCCGATTGGCCATAACTACTGTGGTTTCTGTGGCGCTCCTTTGACCGATGCCGTTCCTCTGGAACGAGCCGTAAATGCGTCTGCCAAGCCGGCAGTAGCCGGTGCCGAACGCCGGCGTCTCACTGTCATGTTCTGTGACCTCGTCGGCTCGACCGCGATTGCGTCTCGGCTTGACCCGGAAGACCTGCGCGAGGTGCTCAGCAGGTACCACAAAGACGTTGCGACGGTGGTCGGGCGTTTCGATGGATTCGTGGCCAAGTATATGGGCGACGGAGTTTTGGCCTACTTCGGCTACCCGCAGGCGCATGAGGACGACGCCGAGCGAGCCGTTCGCGCCGGTCTGCAGATTGTGACGACCGCGCGGCCAGTGCCGGCTGCGCCCGGCGGCAAACTGCCGGTGCGTGTGGGTATTGCCACAGGTCTCGTCGTCGTGGGCGATCTCGTCGGTGCCGGCGAATCCCAGGAGCGCGGTGTAGTGGGCGAGACGCCAAATCTCGCGGCGCGACTGCAAACTTTGGCGGAGCCGGACAGCGTCGTGATCGATGCGAACACGCACAGGCTGACGAGCGGGATCTTCGAATACGAGGAACTCGGGATGGTCGAGCTAAAGGGCTTTGTTGAGCCTGTGCGTGCGTGGCGCGTGCAAGGCGAGAGCACGATTGAAAGCCGATTCGAAGCACTACATTCGGCTACCGCTCTCACGCCGCTTGTTGGCCGTGAGAAGGAGATCGAGCTGATAGCCGAGCGCTGGATGCAGGCAAAGTCAGGTGTGGGGCAGGTGATCCTGCTCTCGGGCGAGCCGGGCATTGGCAAGTCGCGCCTGACCGCTGCCCTCCTGGAGCGGCTGCGGGATGAACGCCACATCCGCTTGCGCTACTCCTGCTCGGCGCACCACCAGGACAGCGCGCTGCATCCGACGATTGTGCAACTCGAACGCGCCGCAGGTTTCGAGCGTGGCGATACACCGGAGATAAAGTTTCACAAAATCGAGGCACTGCTCGCGCCGACGTCGTCGCCGATTGCGGGTCTGCCGCTCGTCGCGGAGTTGCTACACATTCCCGCCGGCGATCTGTACTCACCGAGCGTGCTAAATCCGCATCGCAAGAAGGAGGAGACGTTCGAGCTGTTGCTCCACCAGCTCATCGTCCTCGCGCAGAGCCAGCCGGTACTCTTGGTCCACGAGGACGTCCATTGGATCGACCCCAGCTCACGCGAGTTCCTCGATCGCGTGGTCAATCGGGTGGCAGACCTGCCTGTACTGTTATTGATTACATTCCGGCCCGAGTTTCAGTCGCCATGGACCGGGCATTCACACGTTACGATGCTCGCCCTCAGCCGACTCGACCGGCGCCAGGGTGCGACGGTCGTGCAGTTGGTCGCGGGCGGCAGTGCGCTTCCCAGGCACACAGCGGAAGAGATCATCAAGCGCAGCGACGGTGTGCCACTTTTCATCGAGGAATTGACGAAGGCTGTCGTAGAAGCCCAAGCCAGTCGAGAAAGCGGCGAAGATGCGAGCACCACAACATCGCGATCGGCGCTTGCCGTGCCCGCAACCCTCCACGCCTCGTTGATGGCTCGGCTTGACCGACTCGGGCCAGGTCCCAAGAAGATGGCGCAAATCGGAGCGGCAATTGGCCGTGAGTTTTCATACGAACTGCTCGCCGCCGTCGCCGGCCCAAGCGAGAGGGAGATACAAGACAGGTTGGCGCGGCTTGTCCATTCTGAGCTGGTGTTCCAGTACGGGATGCCACCAGAGTCCGCCTACAGCTTCAAGCACGCTCTGGTCCAGGATGCCGCGTACAGCACGCTACTGCGCAGCGATCGACAGCGGTTACACGCACGCATCGCGGAAGCCGTCGAGGAGCATTTCCCGGACCGCGTGGCGCGCGAGCCCGAACTGCTGGCGCACCACCATACGGAAGCATGCCAAATCGAACGTGCTGTCGGTTATTGGCTGAAGGCAGGCGAACGCGCTGCCCAACGTTCGGCCAATCTGGAAGCCATCCGGCATCTCACCCGAGGGTTAGGGGCGCTGAACACGCTACCGGAAAATTTCGAGCGAGATCAGCAGGAGCTCGCTTTTCAGATTGCGCTCGGCACCCCCATGATCGCCGTGCACGGTTATTCCGCGCCACAGACAGGCGCCGCCTACAGCCGTGCACGCGCGCTTTGCGAGCGTCTCGGCGAGGCCGAGCCTCTCGTCGCGACCCTCAGCGGTGAGTTCGTCTATTACTTCGTTCGCGGCGATTATTCCGTGATGCGGCGACTAACCGACGAGGCTCGGCAGGTAGCGGAGCGCCTTCCAAGCCCGCTTATCCGCCTTGCCAGCCACCGCTTGGCCGGAATCACGGCCATGCACTTCGGGGCGTTTGCCGAGGCACGGTCCGAGTTCGAGGCGATCCTGCGCCTTTACGACGCGCCTCGGCATCGATCACAGCCGGTGCACTACGTTCACGACCCGAAAGTCTCGGCCCTCACCTATCTTGCGCCCGTGCTCTGGATGTTGGGCTTTCCCGAGCAAGCGCGTCGTTCGAGCAGCGCGGCGTTCCACTGCGCCGCGGAGTTGGACCAGGCGAACCTCACGGCGCATGTCCACAATTTCGCCGGCGCTGGTTTGGACGAACTGCTCGGGAATGTCCCGGGCGTGCAAGCTCATGCCGAAGCGATCATTGACCTGGCCGATCGGCACAGCCTCGGCTATTGGCGCGTGAATGGGCTGATTCTTCGCGGCTGGGCTATGGTACAGCAGGGTGCCCCGGAGCCAGGCATCGCGCTCATGTGTCAGAATGCCGAGAACCGTGCGGCTCTCGGCGTCAGTTGGTATCAAGCCCGGTATCTTTGCATGCTCGCCGCGGCCTATGCGCAAGTCGGCCAGGCCGAACCAGGGCTACGGATCGTTGGGGAGGTGGAGGACCTCATCGCCAAAAATCGCGAACACATGTGGGAGGGCGAACTCACACGCATCAAGGGGGAGCTTATGCGGGTGCAAGGGAGATCAGCCTCCGAGATCGAAACCTGCCTTGCGCGAGCTATGGCAATAAGCCACGCACAGGGCGCCAAGTCGCTCGAGCTCCGCGCCGCCCGCAGCTTGGCGCGCTTATGGTATGATCGGGGGCGGCCTAGTGACGCCCGCGCGCTCCTCGCACCGCTCCTTAGCTGGTTCACTGAGGGCTTCGAGACCGCTGATTTGAAAGCCACAAAGGCATTGCTGGACGAGTTGACCTGCGGAGCATGAGCGGATTTTGCGCTGTACTGCCTGTGCAAAGCTAGAGTCGTTGGGACTGCGCTCACGGGTGAAGACGACCGCTTTTGGCACGAAGCGGAAGAGCCGAGCCGATCTGGCGATGTCCGTTGACGGGGGTAGACCGGAAGTGGCTGGCCGACCGTCAAACCGACGCGATTGACCCGACTCGGACATCGCGCCCTTCCGCGCATGCGGCCGAGGGTATAGTTTGATCTGCCAGCTGTGAAAGGGATACACCAAAGTCACAGGTGTGATCAGCATTGCTGCCGTCGGCACCCGCATCCCGTTGGCGGACGCACAACTCCCCGGAGACAGCGCGATGAAACCGGTCATACCCATGTTCAAGTCCGCGTTGCTGGCGCTAACCACATTGTTCGCCGCACCCCCCCTGTCGTCGAAGGACAATGGCGAGTGGAAGGTCAACGGCGATCTGATCGGAAAGAAGGACAAGGTGGCTGAAGACCTCAGCGGCATCGCCTGCACGACCGACAGCGGATTCCCGCGTACATGTCTGCTTATCGACGACGAGCAGCAGTCGGCGCAAGTCGTGACCTTGAGCGACGGCGAGATCACAGCCGGCCGGCTGATCCCACTGATCGACGATCGGTTTGACGGCAACCCGGTCGAGCTGGACGGCGAGGGCGTCGCCTTTGCCGATAATTTCTTCTATGTGATCGGCTCGCACGGGCGACCCCGCCACGACAAGGACGCGACCGATCAGGCCAAGGAAGCCGCCCGCGTTGCCGCCGGGCTCGCCGCCTGCAGCAAGCTGATCCGGCTCAAATTCAATCCGGCGACCGGCGAGATTGCGCACGAGCCCGCCGTGCCGCCGTCGAGCGCGCTGGCCAAGTTGATCGCGGCCGAAGCTTTGTTCGCGCCTTCCGAAGGCAAGACACTGGAAGACGGCGGCGTGACGGTGGAGGGTGTCGCGGTCGGCGGCCAGCGGCTGTTCGCAGGCTTTCGTGGGCCGGTCATAGAAAACAAGCGCGCCGTGATCCTGTCGGCCGCGCTCGGCCACTTCTTCGACGGTAAGCCAGCGGAAGTGACGCTGCATCTGCTGCCGCTCGGGCCTGGGCGCGGCGTGCGCGACCTCGCGGCCTTCGACAAGGGCATCCTGATCCTTGCCGGACCCATGCAAGACGTCGGCGGTACCTACTCGGTCTATTGGTGGGACGGCGCAAGCAACAGCGCAAAACTTCTGGTGGATCTGCTCGATTTCATTAGCGAAAAAGGCAAGCAGTGGAAGCCCGAGGCGCTGTTGCCGCTCGATCGCGACACCAGTGGCGTGCGCGTTCTGGTGCTGCTGGACAGCGCCAAAGAAGGAAAACCGCGCGCAGTTCGCGTTCCTTATCCGTGACTTGCCTTATCAGTGACTTGGATGCGGTGCCACCTCATTCGTCCCCCGCCACCGCCCATAATAACGGCACCATTACGTCATCGGGATAGCCGCTCACCCACCTTGAGCCGAGCAATGGGGCATTCGCACGGCGTCCCCAAGGCCTGAGGGAGAGACGCGCCATCGGGGGCGCGCCACGAGTTATTAACTTTTCGAAAGTGAGCAAAACAGAACGGCGCCGGGAGAGCGATGATCCATGGTGACTCCATCACCGCCCCCCTCGGTATCTATCGGTGACTGAGAGTTCTGTAACGCTCCCGCCTGAACCAAGGCGATGCATCATGATCATCCTGCGACCACTTTGCCCCGCGTGCCAAACAAGAACCATGCTGGCGCGGGTGACACCCGGCCCTGTGGGCTTCGACATCCGGACGTTCGAGTGCCCTGCGTGCGATCACGTCCATCAGACTGTGGTCGAACTAATCGATCCGATGAAGTCCCTCAGAACGAACGCATGGCTTCGCGGACAACTGCAAGCGCCGACGTAAAGGCCGCCTCAGTTAGCGGCCTCTTTTTATCATGTCGGCTATTGAAGGTGAGCGACGGCTGGACAGCTAAGGGCGCAGAACGATCAGTGGCCTTGTCTGTAGCGACAATATTCGTCGCCGTTTTCGTATTCCACGCAGACCTTCATGCGACGGCGGGGCCGATCTTCATCGTAACCCCTGTAGTCTCGGTCCCGGTCCGGGCGGTCCCAGCCTCTATCGTCGCGATCGCGCCGTTCTCCGTATCGTCCGCGGTCTTTGTCGCGATCCCGATCCGCATCACGGTCGCGATGCATTCTCCGGTCTGGACCCATTTCGCGGTCTTCGCGGCCCATACGGTCGCCCTCGCCACGACGCATCCGCCAGTCGCGCCCCATCTCGCGGTCGTCCGCCCTCGGTTGGTCGCGATCGGTTCGTTGATCTCGCTGTTGTTGAGAACTCTGGTCAGGCTGGGCAGGAACCGTTTGCGGCGCTGTGACCGGAGGTTTGCCCTGCTCTTGGGCGAGCGAGGGGCAGAGGCTCGACGACGCGAGCAAGATAGCGGCGATGACAGCAACACGCATGAGATTTTCTCCGTCAAGGTGTGACGTTTAACAACCCTCTGACCTATTGGTTCAGCGTCCACGGGGACCTTTCGGCAGCCGCTGCGTTATCGTAACGCGTGATAGAGTGTGGACAGGGTAAACAGGTACGAGGCTACAGGCACACCGATGACAACGACACATGCGGAATTGAACAGGTACTTTGAGATGATCGATCGGCGAGTGCCGATTAGGGTCTCTCAGTCCATTCGATGGTTGCGTAAGCCGTCCTCATTTGCAGTTCGTCTCGTCGTTGTATTGCTGCTCATTCTCGGAGGCATCTTTAGTTTTTTACCTGTCTTGGGCCTCTGGATGTTGCCTCTTGGCCTGTTGTTCATCGCGCAGGATGTGCCCTTATTGCAAAAGCCCCTAGTGGGCGCGTTGGCATGGGTCGAGGCGAAGTGGGAGTGGCTAAAAGTGAAGTGGCGAAACAGGTAACGGTCGGTCGCGCTACACACATCAGGCACGATGGTCTCGATTTCCGGAACGAAAGGGGCCGCCAACTGAGGCGGCCTTACTTCCTGAATGGCTCCGGCAGAACCGTTGCCAGCGGCACGGTATCGAGTTCCCGGCCAGCTTCATCTGCGATCACGAAAGCATCCGGCACGCTGGTCTGACGTGCTCTAATGGCTCCAGCCAAAAGCTCCCGGGCGGGATGGCTTCGCGCCGGGCTGCGGATTACATCGGGCAGGTCCTGCCCTTGTTCATCCGGGATGACATGATCGCCCGCGCGTAAATGGAAATAGAAACCTCCCATCGCGGGCCTCACATAAAATAGGCCAATTCTAGCAATCGTCGATTGGCTCGTCTGTCCGGCTGCGGACTGAGGAACTTACTTCCGGCGACGTGATCGAACAAGTGCGCCAGCACAGAGTCATTAGGGATGCCCCGAAGCAAGCCAAAATTGACTGGCCCCATGAGCGTGCAGCCTGTCGAGCACGGATCGATAACGCTTACCCAGTCGCCGTCCATGATGCCGACCGTTGGCGGGACAGCAGTGACGGCACCGAAAAAACAATCAACCAGAGCAGAAGGGGTCCGCATCGCGAAGGCAAGAATTCTGAGGCGCAATTCCCTACGGAAGCAGCGGCGACTTCAGAAGGACTGAGGCAGAACCGAAACGACCGTGGGCGGCACCGCTCTCCTAAAAATAGCTGCTTCCAAGCCTGCCGCAAGTATAGCTCGCGTTTCGCCCCATCCATCGCCAGCTAGACATCTTCGAAGCTGGAATTTCGTTCCAGCCCAAATGTACAAAAGTGAACTTAGGGGAAAAGGGGCCGCCAACTGAGGCGGGGCCCGGAGAGGATATCCGGGCCCTGACATTTGCCGGAACAGGGCCTTGGCCGTCGCGCCGTTAGTCGCAGCGACGCTCCCTGCGCGTGATCCTGCGGCCATCGTCCCGTTCAATCGTGGTAGTCTCCATGCGGCAGCGCTGTCGTGGGCCGACGGTGACACCACCTGGGCCGACGCCGACTGTCGTGTCGGAGTTGTAGCGCCCGCGACGGTCCCTATCGTAGCGGTCGTCGCGATCCCGCCCGACCTGAACATCGACGCCTTGGGCCACCTTGACGCCTTGGGCCTTGGCTGGAGTAACGAGCGGGGCGGTCGTCAGCACCGCTGCGGCTGCCGCCACTGCAAGAGCGATCTTCATCATGTGGGGGTCCTTCCTCCTTGGGCTTGATTTAGAGGTGTAACGGGCACGAACACTGAGGGTTCCACCGGGGGCAATCGACACTCAGACGCGCGGATTACTCGGGCGGTTTAAGTCCGGGAGACGATAGCCATTCAGTGATGCGCGAAGCGGTCTCTAGTTGCCGAGCCTTGCGGGACAAAAGTTCACGCTCCCTACCGTGCGGGAGGGATTTGATTTGCTCATTGACGCGAAGCGCTTCTTGCGCGAGGCGTTGATCAAATGGGGCTTTGGGTTGGTCTGGTTGGATGTGCGCCATACTTGGCTCGTGATAACAGGCGGGAGCGCACCACTCTCAGTCACTGATAGATGCCGTTACGGGGCGGTGATGCAGCAGCATACTCTTCCGGGTTCCGGAGCCGCTGGTCAATATTGGTCAGTTTCTGAAATAAAACACCGCCAGTCCGACGTCTGGCTCACGAGGGAGTCCCGGTTTCCCTTGCGGGACTCCCTCCAGTCGGTCAAATTCCCCTCATTAACTAAAGTAGCTGCTTCATTACGGCGTGGAACCGCTATAATTTGAGGCGCGCTCGTTCATCGGAGCAAAGGAGGCTCCTGTGAGGAAGCTGGCCAATAACGAGTTCGATCCCAAAGCCTTTCTCGCCAGGGTAGGGTCTGGCAAGACGATCTTGAAATTGGAGAAAAATCGGCACGTCTTTGAACAAGGAGACGTGGCGGACACGGTTTTTTACATCCAAGAAGGCAAGGTCAAGCTCACTGTCCTATCCAAGCAAGGTAAGGAAGCGGTAGTCGGGATTTTAGAACCGGGCCAGTTCTTCGGTGAGGGATGCCTCAATGGCCATCCA
>NZ_JAFCLR010000071.1:0-20059 GCF_018131065.1 Bradyrhizobium sp. AUGA SZCCT0431
AAACAAAGCACGATAACGCATCATGGCAACCGCACTGTCACAGAAATTATCGTGTCTCGTTCCAGGGGTGCAGTCCAGCACTGTCACAGAAATTATCGTGTCTCGTTCCAGGGGTGCAGTCCAGTGCACTAAACAGCCCTGCGGCCCGCGTCGGTTTGGTTTAACGTTTTCTAGAGCGTGATGACTTCTCTTCGATTCGTCATCCCACTCTAGCTCTTTGTTTGAGCATGATCTTTTCGGAAAACCGGTGCCCACTTTTCCGGATCATGCTTTAGCGAGGCATGCCGTCGGACCTGATCCCGGGATGGAATCCAGTTCGCGTCAAGAAAACGCATCGAAAATATCACGAACCCGCAAAATCCTGCACCGTAAAACTGAGGTCGAGCACCTTCCATTCGCCGTAGCGGTCGACCGGCAGCATCGCATAGGGCTGGCAGGCTTCCAGCGCGCTGATCGCGCTGCGCATCAAGAGCGGGCCCTTGGCGGAAGCGCTGGCCTCGATCAGCTGCGGCTCCGCCGCGAGCTTGCCGTCCTGGCCCATGAACACGCGCAGCTTGACCTTGACGTCGTCGGAGCCTTTCAACGCGGCCGGAAGTTTCGAGCAGGTCCGCAAGTGCCGCCGGAACGCCGCGACGACGCTTGAATTGACGTCGGCGGACGTGGTCGCGGGCGCGTCGAAATTGTCTTTGCCCTTGTCGCCGGATGACGGCGCGCTCGGCGAAATCGGCGGCGGCAGACCGAGCAGGACGTTGTATTTGAGCGTCAGGTCAGGCTCGGGCGGCTTGTAGGCCGGCGTCTGCGTCACCGCTTGCGGTGGCGCGGCTGGCTGCTGCGCCGGGCTCGGTGCGGCCACTGCCGCCTGTTTCTGTGGCTGCGCCGGAGGCGGTTGTTGAGCTGCAGGCGCAGTTGCTGCCGGCGGGACGGGCTTGTCGAGCGCCGTGAAATCAGGTTGCGGCGTCGGCGTCGCAACCGGTTCGGGCGTCTTCTCGATGTCGGCCTTTTCGGGGATGTCTTGCTTTTCAGGAATATCCTGCGGCGCGACGATATCGACCGCGATCGACTCAGGTGTGACCGCGCCGAACGGATGCACGTCGGAGAACACGAACAGCAACGCCAGCAGCGACAGATGGGCAATCGCCGATGCCGTCATATCCGAAGGGATGATCTGGCGCAGGTTCATCGTACCGAGACAATCGATGGGGCACGAACATAGCGCCCGGCGAGGCCGTTGCTCAATCCCATTTCGGTGCAAAGCCGAAATCGGTGAGCCGGCGATTGGCGCTGCCCATGTCGGAAATCTCGCGCATGTCGGCATCCGACAGTTCGAAATCGAAGATCTCGATATTTTCAGACAGCCGTTCCAGCTTCGACGTCCGCGGGATCGCCGCCACGTTCTGCTGCACCAGCCAGCGCAGGCAGATCTGTGCTGATGTCTTGCGATAGCGGTCGCCGATCCGCAGCAAGGCCTGGTCGTTCTTGACGCGGCCCTTGGCGACCGGGCTATAGGCCACCATTGCCATGCCGTGGCGGGCGCAGGCTTCCCTCACCCTGGTCTGGTCCAGATAGGGATGGTATTCGACCTGGTCGCAGACCAGCGGCTCCGGGCACGCCGCCACCGCCTCCTCGATCAGGGCCACGGTGAAATTGGAAACGCCGATATACCGGGCAAGCCCCAGCTGCTTGACCCGCGCCAGCGCGCCCAGCGTTTCCGACAGCGGCACCTGCGGGTTGGGCCAGTGCAGCAGCAACAGGTCGATCTCGGTCAGGCGCAGCCTGGCGAGACTTTCCTTCGCCGATCGCTCGAGATCGTTGGGCGCGAAATGCGTGGTCCAGATTTTCGTCGTGACGAACACCTCGCCGCGCTTGACGCCGGAGCCGCGCAGCCCCTCGCCCACTTCGCGTTCGTTCTCGTAGACCTGCGCGGTGTCGATGTGGCGATAGCCGAGCCGCAGCGCCTGCTCGACCAGCCGCGCGCAGGTTTTGCCGCGCAGTTCCCAGGTGCCGAGCCCGATCGCGGGGATCCTTGCGCCGTTGGCCTCGATGAAGTCCATACGCCCATTATGGTCCGCCGGCAGCTCGGTGCCAACACATAACGTTTTCGTGCGAAGTGAAGTTCGCACAGCAATCAAGTTTACGCAGATTGCGTAGACTTATCTGCGGTAGAAAACGCGTCAGAACAGACTGGGCCGGGTACCTATAAACCCGGCGGCGAGATGCGACGAAGGCCACGTCCGCTCTGCCCGTAAGGCGGCCAAGTTCGTGCGACAGCGCAATATGTCGCTCGCCTCCAGGATGCGAGCCACACCGGCACATCCCTTGATTTGGCGCGATCTCCGTGGTAGCTACGCTTCATGATCAACGTCGTGCGCACCGCGAACCGTAAAAACGTAACCCGCTCTCGCTGGGCCGTGGAAGGAGTCGTGCGCTAGAAATTCGACGACGCGATCTTTTCACCAGGCCCCGCCGGCATCGGACGGGGCCTTTTGTTTGGCCATGCTCCCTGCCGGCGCAACAGCAGGAGCATCCGATGCCACCCCAACAGACGAACATCACATCCGGGACCGCGCGCGATGCCGCAGGGCTCGGCCTCGACCTGCCCATCGCATTGGCGAGAGACGCCATGGACGAGGCTCCGGCAGCGACGCGCCTCAATGCGTCCATTGCAACGCTGGACGACGCGTTGTCGGAAAAGGATGCTGCTGGACCAACGGCCGCATCGACGCGGAACGTCCTCGGCTTGCTCAAGCGATATTGGCGTGCGTTTCAGGAGCGGCGCCAACGCCAGGGCTTGCGGGCCGGTTTGGCCAACCTGAGTGACAGGGATCTGATGGACATCGGCCTGACGCGCGGTGAGATCGACCACATCACACCTCAACGCGCTATCAACAGGATTAGAGATAGCGCGATTTACCTATTGAACCGCGGTGGGATGTAGCTGATCAACCGTCACATGCGGACTGCGCTTCGCAAACAAGCGGCGGTCAGCGCGGCTGCTTGCCTTCGTTGAGTTTGCGTCAATCAGGCTATGGCTGCGCCTTGGTGAGTCCGCGTCCTAGATGGTAGCCGGTTCCGTGGCGAGCGCGGCGAACACGGTCTCCGGCGAATGGGCGATGACGGCAAGCAGCGCCCGCGCCGGTCCGCGCGGCGCGCGTTTGCCCTGCTCCCAGTTCCGGATGGTCTCGACCGGCACGCCGAGCCGTGCGGCGAATTCGAGCTGGGTCAGGCGAGAGCGGCGGCGCAGATCGCGCACGGCCAGGAGCGGCGGTGTTTCGACCGCCGCAGCGGAGGCAACGGCAGGGATAGCAGGCGCGAGCGGGAACTCCTGCCCGTCCCGCAGTTCCACGATCCGTCCGTCTGCCTTGAGCCGCAAGCGCTGCATGTTCGATTCCCGATCCGGGAATCATCGGGCAAGCGCGTTAAGGCCCGATTAACGATACCTGCCCCGCTGTCGTCTGCTCACTTCAGCCCGAACCACAGCGTGGCGATGCCGAGGAAGGAGAAGAAGCCGACCACATCGGTGATCGTGGTGACGAAGGTGCCGGAGGCCACCGCCGGGTCGGCCCGCACCCGCTCCAGCACCATCGGGATCAGGATGCCCCCCAGCGCGCCGGCGATCAGGTTGACGACGATCGCAAGCCCGATCACGACGCCGAGGCCGGGGATCTTGAACCACGCCACCGCGGCGACGCCGGTGATCACGGCAAAGGCGAGGCCATTGACGAGACCGACCATCGCCTCGCGCAGGACCACGCGGAGCGCGTTGTTGGAATGGAGTTCGCGGGTCGCCAGCGCCCGCACCGCCACCGTCATGGTCTGGGTCGCGGCATTGCCGCCCTGGCTCGCCACGATCGGCGCCAGCACGGCCAGCGCCACCATCTTCTCCAGCTGGCCTTCGAACAGGCCGAGCACCGAGGATGCCAGGAACGCGGTCGCCAGATTGACCAGCAGCCAGTTGAAGCGGGCGCGCGCGATGGTCCAGACGCTGTCGGACAATTCTTCGTCGCTGGTGACGCCGCCGAGCGCTTTGAGGTCTTCGTCGGCCTCTTCCTCGATCACGTCGACGACGTCGTCGATGGTGATGACGCCGACCAGCCGGTTGGTGGTGTCGACCACGGGGGCTGCGACCAGATTGTATTTGCCGAACATCCGCGCGACCTCTTCCTGGTCGTCGAGCACGGAGACGCGGCGGCGGTCTTCCTCGATCAGGTCGGCGAGCGGCACCGGCCGCCTTGCCCGCAGCAGCGTGTCGAGCGAAACCGCGCCCTGCCAGTGCTGGTTGGCGTCGACCGCGTAGATTTCATAGAACCGGTCCGGCAGGTCCGGGGTGTCGCGCATGTAGTCGATCGCCTGTCCGACGTTCCAGTCCGGCGGCACCGCGATGAATTCGGACTGCATCCGCCGGCCGGCGGAGTTTTCCGGATACAGCAGGCTGCGCTCCAGCGCGTCGCGCTCGGACGGCGGCAGCTTTTCGAGGATTTCTTCCTGGTCCTCCTCGTCGAGGCCTTCGAGCAGTTCGACGGCGTCATCCGATTCCAGTTCGCGAACGCCCTCCGCAACCGTCTGCGGTTCGAGCTCTTCGAGGATTTCCTCGCGAACGGCGTCGTCGACCTCGTTCAGCGCCGAGAAGTCGAAATCGGTACCTGTCAGCTCGACGAGATGGACGCGGTCGTCGGGTTCGAGGGCGCCGATCAAATCGCCGAGATCGGCCTCGTGCAACTCGGCGACGACCTCACATAGCAAGGGGCGATCGGCGGCCTTGATGGCGCGCGTGATCTCCTCGACAAATTCGTGGCGGATGTGACCGTCTTCGTCCCGCATCAAGGCGGGATCGAGCGCGGACCCGTCAACAGGTCGCGCGCCGGCTTGGGCAACGTCGATATCCTCGGCCATGCCGCGCCTCGCCGGTTTGACAGAACTTGCGTTTGAGTTATCGCTGCACGCATTACCCAATCGGCGACGCAAAGCGCAATGCTAAAGATGTACAACGGCGAATGACCCCAGGATTCACCAGGACGCTCTGCGCATCCGTCGCGGCCGCGACGGTGTGGACGGCTGCGGCCACGGCTGCCGAATGCCCGCGCAAGGACGCGCTCGGCACCTCACGGGTTCTGCGCGTCGATGCCGCTACCTCACCGCGCGTCGGCCTGAAGAGCTTTCCGCAGACCCTGCCGCTCGGAGATCATGAGGTGGTCCTGACCTTCGATGACGGGCCGTGGCCGGGCACGACGCCCAGGGTGCTGGCCGCGCTCGCGCGCGAATGCGTGCTCGCCACCTTCTTCCTGATCGGCAGGTCGGCTTCGGCGCACCCGGAACTGGTGCGCAGGATTGCAGCCCTTGGCCACACGGTCGGGCACCACACCTGGTCGCATCCCAATATCAAATACATGAAGCCGGATGCGGCCGTAGCCGACATCGACAAGGGCTTTGCCGCGGTTGAAAAGGCGCTTCACGGCACCGCCTCGACGACCCCGGGGATCGCAACCGCGACCCCGGGGATCGCAAGCGCGACCCCGACGACGCCGTTCTTTCGCTATCCTTATTTCGAGATGACGCCAGCGACGCTGGACCTGCTGCAAAACCGCGGCATATCGGTGTTCGGCGCCGACCTCTGGGCCAGCGACTGGGAGCCGATGAAACCGGCCCAGCAGCTGAAGCTGCTGACCGAGCGGCTGCAGGCCGCCCGCAAGGGGATCATTCTGCTGCACGATCCCAAGGCGCAAACCGCGGCCATGCTGCCGGCGTTCCTGCGCTATCTGCGCGACAACCATTACCGCGTGGTCCATATCGTCCCGGCAGCCGCGGCCGCAACTGTCCAAAACCCGAAATAAGTGTGGTATTTCGGCCATTAAGGCGGCATTCATGGCCCGCCGTTAAGGATTGCAAACAAGGCATTTTTTGAGTGAACCGAATACCGGTCCGCGCGGACCAAACTTCGATTGGGAATGAAGCCGGGGTTCTATGATCGCTAGCGCAGGTATGGGGCTCCGTCAGCGGGCATCGATTACTTTTTCAGCCGCAATGTTTCTGGGAATGGTGACCGGCGTCACGGCGCAGGCCTCGCCGGCCGCCAATTGCCCCGGGCATCCCGATGCGCTGGGCACGTCGCGCACGCTGGTGGTCGATCCGCGGCAATATCCGCTCATCGGCACCATGCAATATGCCAAGACGCTGCCGCTGGAAGATCATGAGGTGGTGCTGACCTTCGACGACGGTCCGCTGCCGAAATACAGCAACCAGGTCCTCGACATCCTCGCCGCCCATTGCGCCAAAGCGACGTTCTTCCTCGTCGGACGGCAGGCGAACGCCAACCCCGAAGGCGTGCGCAAGATGCGCGATGCCGGCCACACCATTGCCACCCATACCCAGAACCATCCCGGGAACATGAACCGGCTTTCGATCGATGGCGCCAAAAAAGAGATCGAGGACGGCATCGCGTCGATCACATCAGCGCTCGCCGACGGCACCGCGCCGTCGCCGTTCTTCCGCATTCCGGGCCTCGGCCGTTCCGACGTCATCGAGGCATATGCCGAAGCAAAAGGCCTGCAGATCTGGAGCGCCGATTTTCCTGCCGACGACTGGCGGCCGGTCTCCTCGCAGCGCGTCTACGACCTCGCGATGCAGCGGCTCGAGGCCAAGGGCAAAGGCATCCTGCTGCTGCACGACATCCAGGCGCGCACCGTCGCAGCCTTGCCGCGAATCCTGAGCGATCTGAAAGCCCGCGGCTACCGCCTCGTCCATGTCGTGCCGGCGACACCCGACCGGCCGGCGACGCCGACCGATCCGTCGCAATGGCAATTGCATCCGGTATCGGAGCAAGTGGCGACGTCACGCTGGCCCAGGATTCCGAATTTTGCCTATACCGCGACCGCGGCCCTGCCCGCGCCAGCGCTGCCAGATTCCGATTGGCGCAATACGGCCCCAGTGGACCGCGCGCAGCGGCGCGCCTTGCGCGACGCGTTGTGGTCGCGGCAGGTGACGCTGGTGCTGGATTCGCCTGCGCTGCCGGTCCCGGCGTCGAGCGTGTTCAAGCTTCCAGAGTCGATCCGCGTCACGATGCTGTATTCGCCGCCATCCGCACGCAAGGTAGGACCGACCGCGCCTGGCGCGCACGAAGTGTCCGCCAAGCAGGCGGCACGCCCTGCCAAGCACGCAAAACATGGCGGCAAGAGCGCCGCCAAACATGCGACGCAGGTCAAGCCGGCCAAGAAGAACGCGGTCCGCATGGCCGGCTTGAAGAAGCGCTAGAACTTCGGCTCTGATGAAATCAGAACCGAAGCTCTAGATTCTTGTTTTGACGCGTTTTCTTCACGCGAACCGGTATCCACTTCGCTCGAAAACGCTCTAGCCGGCCGCCGACTGCGCACGGCCCAGCAACCCGCGTTGCTCGGCCACCGCGTGCGCTTCGTCGAGCGCCGCCGCCACGGCGTCCATCATCTCGTCGATCTGCTCCGCCGTGATGATCAGCGGCGGGCAGACGAACACCGCATCGGGACCGGCGCGGACGATGACGCCGCGCGCCATCGCGCCCTGCTGGATCAATGCGCCGATACCTTCGGCCGGCGGCAACGGCCGGCGCGTGGCCTTGTCGGCGACCAGTTGCAGCGCGCCGATCAATCCGACCCCGCGCGCCTCGCCCACCAGCGGATGCGAGCCGAGCGCGCGCAGCCGTGACTGCAGATGCGGTGCCAGCGCTTTCACTTGGCTGACGATGTCGCGCTCCTTGTAGATGCGCAGCGTTTCCAGCGCGACGGCGGCGGCGACGGGGTGACCGGCATAGGTGAAGCCATGGGCGAAATTGCCGAGCTTGCCGGCATGGGCCGTGATGGTTTCGGCGATGGTGTCGCTGATGATGGTGGCCGAGATCGGCAGGTAGGCCGATGACAGCGCCTTGGCCACGGTCATGATGTCGGGTTCGATGACGAACGTATCGCAGCCGAACATCTCGCCGGTGCGGCCGAAGCCGCAAATCACCTCGTCGGCGATCATCAGGACGTCGTATTTGCGCAGCACCTGTTGAATGCGCGGAAAATAATCGGCCGGTGGCACGATGACGCCGCCTGCCCCGTTCACCGGCTCGGCGATGAAGGCGCCGATCGTATCCGGCCCCTCGCGAATGATCATGTCTTCGAGATTGGCAACCAGGCGGTCGACGAACTGCGCCTCGCTCTCGCCCGGGCGGCCATACAGATAGTGGCTAGGGCAGTCGGTCCGCAGTATGCCGCCGACCGGCAGATCCCATTCGACATGGTTGGCCGCCAGCCCCGTCATGCTGCCGGAAAATACGGTGATGCCGTGATAACCCCGCACGCGGCCGATGATGCGCTTCTTGCGCGGCCGGCCCAGCGCGTTGTTGTAGAACCAGACGATCTTCGCCGCCTGGTCGTTCGCCTCCGAGCCGGAATTGGCGAACAGCACCTTGCCGAGCCCCTTTGGCACGATCTTCAAAAGTTCCTCGGCAGCCTCGATGCTGGGCTCGGTCGAGCGGCTGTTGAAGATGTGATAGGTCGGCAATTGCTCCATCTGACGGCGCGCGGCCTCGACCAGGCGCTTTTCGCTGAAGCCGAGCGAGGTGCTCCACAGCCCGGCCATGCCCTCGAGATAGCGCTTGCCGGTTTCGTCGTAGACATAAACGCCCTCGCCGCGCGCGATGACGAGCGGCCCGTCGGTCTTGTGCTTGTCGAGATTGGTATAGGGATGGATGAGCGAGGCGACATCGCGAGCCGCCAGGGAGTTGGGTCTGCCCGTCATTGGATTAATGCTCCGATTCTTGTTGATCGGTGGGAGCAGACCACGAAAAGCGTGTTCCCGCCATTTCGCATTCTAGAGCCTTTTCCGTTCCGATTGAATCGGAACGGGCTCTAGATTCTTGATTTGACGCGTTTTCTTGACGCGAACCGGTATCCACTTCGCTGGAAAGCGCTCTGCCCTCAGCCGCCGCGGGCCGACAGGAATCCGTTGAGGAAACTGCCGAGATTGCGGCGCAGGGCGTCGACAGCATAGCCGCCTTCCTGGATGATGACGCTGGGCAGCTTTTGCGCCCCGATCCGCGCCCCGATGGCGCCGAAGCCGGCGGTGGTGACCCGCATCATTTCTGACGAGTCTTCCTCGAATGCATCGAGGCCGAGTGCCACGACGCAAGCTTCCGGCTCAAACGCCCTGACAGCTGCGAGCGCGTGGTCCAAGGCCTCCAGATAGGGCTCGTCTGATGTGCCTAGCGGCAGCGGCAGATTGAGGTTTTTGCCGACCCCCTCGCCCTCGCCGCGTTCTCCGGCATAGCCGACCTGCCAGGGATAGCCGGTATTGGGATCGCCATGGATCGAGACGGTCAGGACGTCGCCGCGTTCCCAGAAGATGCCCTGCGTGCCGTTGCCGTGATGCACGTCGACGTCGAGCACCGCGACGCGGGCGAACCGGCCGCGCAGATGCTGGGCCGCGAGCGCCGAGTTGTTCAGGTAGCAGTAGCCGCCGGCCAGATCAGAATAAGCGTGGTGGCCGGGCGGACGGCACAGCGCGTAGCTTTCGGACGCACCGCTCCGCACCGCGTCCGCCGCCTCCAACGCGCAATTCGCCGAAGAGGCGATCGCGCGCCAGCTCTGCGGGCCGATCGGCACCGAATTGCCCGAGAGGAAGAAGCCGAGCTGGCCTTCGAAACTTGTCGGCAGCGTCTTCATCTGCCGCATGGCGTAGCTGTTGGCCAGAACGAACGGGCCGCGCGGCTGCGGCAAGGTCTGCCAATTGTCGTAGGCATTGGCGAGGAAGTGGATATAGCGCGGGTCGTGCACGGTCAGCAGCGCGTCGCGGCCAAAATCGCGCGGCGTGCAGATCTCGTGCGCGCCATCGCGCAACGCCGCCAGCAATTGGTTGGCGCGCTCGGGCGATTCCCGCACCGCGATTTTTACGCCGCGCGAGATGAAATGATCGGGATCGTGCAGCGCGTTGTCATCCGAATAGACGGCCAGCATCGGACAGGAAACTCCTCGCAATTCTCGCGCTCCGCGGAGCAAGTCCTATGCCGCGCAGCGGTTCTCGCACGCATGGCACATCGGCAAAGCCGCCGCCTAGCATCCGACGCAGATCGAGAATGTCAAAAGGAATGCGCCAAATTTGCGCTCAGTTGGTCACGATCTTGGCGATGCAGAGCAGGATGACGAGGGCGAGGAACAGCAGGTCGATATAGGCCTTGATCTCGCCGGCGTGGCGAAGCCCGCTGACCTCAGCGACGATCTGCTTGCGCGAGGCCGCGGCGGCAGCGGCCGTGCTCGGCCCCTCGGCGGCGACCTTGGCCAGACGCCGCGCCTCGATCTCCAGCCGCTCGATGCGCTGAAAGAAATAAAACGAACGCAGCGCCGAGGCGGCGTGCATGGCGGCATAGACCAGCACGAGAACCGCAACCACCGCGCGCTGCGGATATTTATCCAGGAAGTTGAGGCTGAAATAGACCAGCGCCAGGAACACGAAGTTGGAGACGAATCGATAGGCGTAGCCCAGGAAGATCATTCACGGCCCCGGATGGATTTGGAAGTGCCGAATTACGGTCATCGGACCGGTAGCCGGCGATGCCCTGTTGTTTACGCGAACGGTGTAACAGCAAGGCAACTTCCGAGGTGCCCCGGCGATCCCCAATTGTTTCGCCACCGCGGCACTGCGAAGAATCACGCGTTTCTTACCGAATCGAATGGGTTGGGCCCAAACTGCATGATTTTGTGGTGCGCTCGGAGGGACTCGAACCCCCACGATTTTACTCACTGCCACCTCAAGGCAGCGCGTCTACCAATTCCGCCACGAGCGCTTGGGATACCGGCTGGAAGGATTGCGGCCTGCCGGATCAACGGCGCCGATGTAACAAATCAGAGATGGAGGGACAAGGCAGTTTTGCGACCGAATTAACTACCTAACACCCGGCAATTTCGGCAGCATTTGCTTGACTTCGACCGCGATCCGGTTGCGGTCGACCAGGACCACGCCGGAAGCCACCGGAAGGTTGTTGGCGAGGATCTTGACCTCGTCCGCCTCGGTGGCGTCCAGTTCGATGATGGCGCCGCGGGAAAGCCGCATCACCTGGTGGATAGGCATCGTGGTGGTGCCGAGCACCACCATGAGATCGACGCTGACTTTATCGAGGGTGGCCACTACGAAACCGCCAAACTTGGACTAGATCTTGGACTGATTGGGTGGTTTCACCTGACCACGTTATGGTTAGCCAATGGTTAATGACCGCCAAAGCCTTGATTTGACGACCTTCGCGCAGGCCCCTGATGGCAGCGATGTCGAATGGCGGATTGCGGCCAAAGCGGTGCCCTACCCCGACGCCGTGGCCGAGATGGAAGCCCGGGCGGCCGCGATCGCGGCCGGGCAAGCGCCAGAACTGGTGTGGCTGTTGGAACACCCGCCGCTCTACACGTCCGGAACCAGCGGCAAGGCCGGCGATCTCCTGGACCCGCGCTTTCCGATGTATGAGACCGGGCGCGGCGGCCAGCTCACCTATCACGGCCCCGGCCAGCGGGTGGCCTATGTGATGCTCGATTTGAAGCGGCGGCGGCCGGACGTGCGGGCCTATGTCGCCGGTCTCGAGGAATGGATCATCCGCACGCTCGCCGCCTTCAACGTACGCGGCGAACGCCGCGAGGACCGCGTCGGGGTCTGGGTTGCGCGGCCGGACAAGGGACCCGGCCATGAGGACAAGATCGCGGCGATCGGCGTGCGGCTGCGGCGCTGGGTCTCGTTCCACGGCATCGCCATCAATGTCGAGCCGGAGCTGTCGCATTTTTCAGCGATCATCCCCTGCGGCGTCGTCGATGCCAGATACGGCGTCACCTCGCTGGTCGATCTCGGCCTGCCCGTGACCATGGAAGACGTCGACGTCGCGCTCCGGCAGGCCTTTGAGGACGTGTTCGGCGCGACCAGGGCCCGCCTGCCGGAAGCGACCGTCTAGGAGGCTTTTATTTTGACGCGTTTTCTACCGCAGATAAGTCTACGCAATCTGCGTGAACTTGATTGCAATGCGAACCGGTACCCACTTCGCTCGAAAACGCTATGGGTTCACACCGCCTCTTGCTGTGGCAGCACCTCCAGCTTGCCCGCGATGTAGCGGCGCTCCTGTGTCAGGCCGCCGAACCCGTAGGCATCGCCCTTGACCTCGTCGACATGCGCGTAGCTCTCGTGGTGCAGCGGCCCGAGCAGTTCGCTCATGCGCTGGAAAACCGCAGCGAGATAGGCGGCCTTCTCGTCCTTGGTGTTGGTGCCCTCGCTGACATGGACGTCGAGCCAGAAGCTGGCGAGGCTCTGTTCGGCCAGCGACTTTCCGCCCGCGAACCAGTCCGCGGCGTCGACCGCGCGGACGATCACCGCAGTGACCTTGGGATCCTTGCGCAGGATTCGTGCGGTGAGATCGCTGACGGCGGTGGCGATTTCGGCCTTCAGCGACGGCGCCTTGCGGAAGCTCGAATAGGTGACGGTGATGAGCGGCATGATGGTTCTCCCTGGTGTCGTTTGCGTCCCCCATACCTAGACTTACCAGCATCATTTTGGTATCTTATCTCTGTTCATAACAATGATAACCATTAGTGATGATGCCATGGGCACGCTGGATATCGACACCGTTCAGGCCTTCTTGCTGGTCGCCGAGCTGCAGAGTTTTACCCGCGCCGCCGAGGCGCTCGGCACCACGCAGGCCGCGGTCAGCCTGAAGCTGCAGCGGCTGGAAGGCGTGCTCGGCAAACGGCTGGTCGAGCGCTCGCCGCGCGCGGTGACCCTGACTGCCGATGGCACGGCGTTCCTGCACCATGCCCGCGTGCTGATGGAGGCGCATGACCGCGCGCTGTCGGGCGAAAAGCCGGCGCGGCAGCAATTGTCGCTCGGGATCAGCGATCACGCCGCGGGTGCGGAACTGGTGCCGCTGCTGGAGCGGCTGCATGCGATGTCCTCGCAATTGTCGCTGGCGGTGACGATCGGCTTTTCGCGGGCGATGCTCGATGCCTACGATTCCGGCGAACTCGACGCCGTGGTGGTGCGGCAGGAAGGCAGCCGCCGCGGCGGCGAGCAACTGACCGAGGACGCATTCGGCTGGTTCGCCGCGCCCCGCTTCGTCTGGCCGCGCGGCGACGCCCTGCAACTGGCGACGCTGGCGCCGCCCTGCGGGGTGCGCGCGATCGCCGTCCGCGCGCTCGACAAGGCCGGCATCCCCTGGATCGAAGCCTTTGTCGGCGGCGGCGTTACGGCGGTGGTCGCCGCTGCCCAAGCCGGATTGGCAGTCGCGCCACTGGCCAGGAGGATCGCGCCGCCGGGCCTCGTCGACATCGGTTTGGTGCAGAAGCTGCCAACGCTTGGAACGTCAAAGGTGATGTTACACTCGAAGGTCAGCGATCCCGCCAAACTGGCCGCGCTGCGGACGCTGGCTGCGACGTTTCGCAGTGTGGTTACGGTTTCCCGCGCAAGCGCTTGAGTATCCCTATATTTTACAAAATCGCATCGAACGCGCTGCGCAGCGTTTCGTGGCGGAACTTGAATCCATTCATCAGCGCCTTGTTCGGCAGCACCCTCTGCCCGCCGAGCAGAAGCTCATTGGCAAAATCGCCGCCGACCCGGCGCAGCAATGCGTCCGGAATCCGGAACACCGCCGGCCGATGCAGCCGCCGGCTGAGTTCTTCGGTAAACTTCAGATTGGTGACCGGGATCGGCGCGGTGGCGTTGATCGGCCCTGAGATGCCAGGGCTGGCAATGACATGCGCGATCAGGCGCACGAGATCGTCACGTTCGATCCAGGACATCCATTGCTTGCCTGAGCCGAGCGGCCCGCCGAGGCCGAACTCGAACGGCGTCAGCATCCGCGTGATGAAGCCGCCATCGGTTCCGATCACGAGGCCGATCCGCAGATAGGCGACTCGCACGCCATGTTCGGCCGCCGGGCTCGCCGCACGCTCCCAGGCGTCGCACAATTCATGGCTGAAGCAGGCGTGGGATTTCGCGGACTCGGTCAGCACCTGATCCTGCCACAGACCGTACCAGCCGATCGCGGAGCCGGACACCAGCACCTTTGGCTTGCGTTCGAGACGACCAATCAAATCAATGACATCGCCGGTCATCTGAATCCGGGATTCGAGGATCTTGCGGCGCTTTGCCTCCGTCCACAGCCCGTTGCCGATCGGCTCTCCGGCGAGATTCACAATGGTGTCGATTTTGGCATCCGCTGGAATCTGATCGAGGCTGGTGATCAGCGTGATCGGCGGCAGCAGCTCCGCTTTCGCCGGGTTGCGGACCAGCGCAATCACCTGATGGCCCGACGCGGTCAGGCTCGCGACCAGGCGGCTGCCGATGAAGCCGGTGGCGCCGGTGACGAGCACGGTCTGGCTATCAGGCAGTTTCTCCACGAGGCCAGCCGCAGGCGCGCTGTGCATCCGCCCGAGACGCCCGGCCGCGGTAAAATCCCGTAATCCGCACAACGCCGCGCCGACGGCCGCCGCCGCGGCGATAATGCTGAGCCACCCCGCATAGGCTGATTTGACACCGGTCGGCTGCATTGCCCAATCAATCAGGACCGGCAGCAGTAGCACCAGGATGGCGCCGTAATTGATCGCCAGCAGCGTGTGGTTGATGCGCTCGCTCGCCGGCAGTTTCCGGCTCATGTCCTCCTCGACGAAATCCAGCAGCGTGATGACGACTTCCGCCACCAGCACCGCGATGATTGTTATCGCAAGGATGCCGTAGACCTCCAGCCAGCCGAGCACCAGGAACAGAAACGCGTACATCATGTTGCGCACGCCGTGGAGCTGCAGCTCGTAGCGCTGCGACGGGCGCCAGGCCAGCCGCTCGGTCAGCTCATGGTGATAGAACGTGTCGAACACGCCCATCAGGATCTGAATGGCGATCAGGGTCCATAGCAACGATGTCATGACGCGGCCTCCCGGAACACGGCGGACTGACGAATGAGCCTGCCAAAGCGCGGATGAACGATATCGAGCGTGAAACGGAACGTGCCGCCGCCGAGATCGGAATGGGTTACGGTGAGATCGCCCGGCGTCAGCCAATCCGGCAACGCCAGCCGCAGCGGCCCGACCTGGAACGAGTAACCGACACCGCGAAACACCAGCGCTTCGTGCTCGACGAAGATCCGCAGCGCCATGCTGATGCCGTGGCCGACATATTCCTCGAGCCCGGTCGGCCCGGCGAAGCGCTTCGAGGAGTGAATGACTTGCGGAAATCCGTGTGAGCGGGCGCAGATGCGGGTCCAGATCTGGCCGCCGCTATCAGCGTCCTCCGTTACCGTCACGACCATCGGGACGCCGGTCTCGGCCCCCGTCGGCAGCGGCCCGCCGACCAGCCGCGCCAGCTGCGCCAGCCACCAGCCAATCCGGTTGAAATAGGCCTCCTCGACCTCGCCGACATAGACGACGGTCGCACCATCAACGTGGCGCTTGGAGAAACGCCGCCAGATCGCCAGCGGCAATCGCCCCCAATCGGCATCGGACAGCAGCGCGTGGAACCTGTTATCGTCGAGCAGTATGTCGCTGGAAGGCTTGTGATGCGGATTGGACGCTGGAAGTCTTGAGATCCTGATCGCTGATGCCATCGAACGCTCCGTTACTCCCACCACTCCCCCGAGCTATCTGGATTTTCCCATCGGCAGGAAGCTGACGATCTTCTCGCCAAGCTTGATCAGGGCGACCAATCTCGGCCGCGGCACTTTCAGCATCTGCATGTACCAGCGGTCGACCAGCTCGGTGAATTCCAGCATCTCCCTCAGCCGCTTGCTCGCGACCTCGCTGATGGTCGGATCATCGGCGGCATCGGAAACGCAGGCGCGCAGTGCATCGACCGCGGGGTCGATCTCGCGCTCCTTGCGGCGGGACGCGATCCGCGCCGCCACTTCCCAGATGTCGGTCTCCGCCTCGTAATGATCGCGGCGGTCGCCCATGATCGGCACCCGGCGGATCAGGTTCCAGGACAGCAATTCCTTGATGGAGTTGGAGACGTTGGACCTGGCCATGCCGAGCGTCTCGGCGATATCCTCGGCCGTCATCGGTGCCTCGGCGAGGTACAGCAGGCCGTGGATCTGGCTGACCGAGCGGTTGACGCCCCACTCGTCCCCCATGTCGCCCCAGTGCAGGATGAACCGCTCGACGGCGGCCGGGAGTTTCTTCTTTTCGGTTGTTTCTGTCATGACAGAAATATCTGACACTTCTGGACCAACGTCAAGCCCCTTCATCGGACCGGACCACCTTCGCCAAGGCGAGCCGTGCCCTGCCCCGATCGCGCCCCGGCTAAAATGTGCCTAAAACTTGTCCATTGCCGGAACCATCCGGCATCCCGTGCGTTTCGGCCCACTCGGTTAGGGGTTCAAATGGCTGAAAAAGACCAGCGACAGCAGCGGGATCTGTTCGAAAGCGAACGCAGTTTCCGGCTTCTGGTCGAGGGAGTCGCCGACTACGCGCTGTACATGCTCGACCCTACCGGCATCGTCACCAGCTGGAACATCGGCGCTCAACGCATCAAGGGTTATGCACCCGAGGAAATCCTGGGCCGGCACTTCTCCGCTTTTTACACCGATACCGATCGCGCCAATGGCAAACCGCAGCGTGCCCTGCGCATTGCGGAAGAAACCGGCCGATATGATGAGGAAGGCTGGCGCGTCCGCAAGGACGGGACCTTCATCTGGGCCAGCGTCGTGATCGATCCGATCCGCGAGAATGGCCGCCTCGTCGGCTTTGCCAAGATCACCCGCGACATCTCAGAGCGCCGCGAGGCCGAACTCAAGCTGGCGCAGATGCAGGCGCAGCTGGCGGAATCCCAGAAGCTGGACGCGCTCGGCCAACTGACCGGCGGCGTGGCGCACGATTTCAACAATCTCCTGATGATCATCAGCGGCAGCCTTCATACGCTCAGGAAAGGCGTCCCCGACGATCCCAGGCTGCAGCGCGCGCTAACCGCTATCGACGGGGCGACAAAGCGCGGCGCCGCACTGACCAGTCAGTTGCTGACGTTCGCGCGGCGACAAAGCGTCAATCCGCAAGCAGTCGATGTCCCCGAAAGAATCAAGGCGGTGCGCGATGTTCTCCACACCGGCGTCGGCGGCACGGTGACACTGCAATTCGAGCTCGACCGCAGCGTCTGGCCTGTGATGGTCGATATCACCGAACTCGAGACCGCGCTGGTCAATCTTGTGATCAACGCGCGCGACGCTATGCCGGACGGCGGCATCATCAAGGTTGCTGCCGATAACACCAGGCTGAGCGAGGAAGCCCATAGCGGCGACTATGTCGCCATCTCCGTGACGGATACCGGCACCGGCATCGCGCCTGACGTGCTGAGCAAGATATTCGATCCCTTTTTTACGACCAAACCGATCGGCAAGGGCACCGGATTGGGTCTCTCGCAGGTGCATGGTTTCGCCCATCAGGCCGGCGGAACGGTCAGGGTTGCCAGCGAACTCGGCAAGGGTACGAGGATCACCATCCTGCTGCCGCGACAGCATGGCGGCCTGGCGGTTGACGATATCAGCGTAACCGAATCCGGTGGAAGCGGCACCGTGCTGCTGGTCGACGACAATCCGGAAGTCGCCGCGGTCAGCACCAGCCTGCTCGAACAACTCGGCTACACCGTCCGCAGGGTAGAGAATGCCGAGGCCGCCCTGCGCGAAATCGAGCGCGACGGGATCGACCTCGTATTCACCGACATTGTGATGCCGGGCAAAATGGACGGCCTCGGCCTGGCGCGCCGCCTCAAGGCGATGCGGCCCCAGCTGCCCATTCTGCTGGCGACCGGCTATAGCGATGCCGCCTTGAACGTGCGCGGCGATTTTCCCATTCTCCGCAAGCCCTATGAGATCCATCAATTGAGCCAGGCGATCGCAAAATTGCCGCGGTGACCGGTGGGCCGCGCCGTCCCGGTTCCACCGAAATCCCGGCCGAAATGCCGGCTTCTCCGTTGTTTTCCTGACCGATTCATTAACCGCATCGCCACCTATTGGCCGGTAGATTCCGGCCACGCATTTAGCTTGCCGGTCAGAATGATTTGGCACTCCCCCATCAAGGCGGAAGATGCCCGATCGACACCTCGCAAATCAAAACGGCCTGCTGCGGCGGATCACGCCGGGAATGGTCGTGGTCTTCTTTGCGCTGGTCATGACGGCCTGCATCCTGGGCGTCGTGGTCTGGAAGGCGCTCGAAGCCAAATCGGCGGCGCTGTCGCGCGGCTCCACCGACATTCAAAACCTCGCCCATTCGCTGGCCGAGCACGCCGGGCACACCATTCAAGCCGCCGACATCGCGATGAGCGGCATGGTCGACGCGCTCAAATACCGAAATCCGGTGCCGGAACGATTCAACAAATATCTGGCCGACACCGCAGCCGCGCTGCCGCAAATACGCGAGATCGGCGTCCTCGATAGCGAAGGCAATTGGCGCTACTCGTCGCTGCCGGAAACACCACGCTATAACAATAGCGACCGAAGTTACTTCGCCTATCACCGCGACAGCGCAGACGGGACGCTCCGCATCAGCGAGCCGATCCAATCGCGCCTCACCGGGCGGCCGACGATCCTGCTGTCGAAACGCGTCAGCAAGGAGGACGGCAGTTTCGGCGGCGTGCTGACGGCCGCGATCGAAAGCGACTATTTCAGCGGCTTCTACCGCGCCTTCCAGCTCGGCCCGGACGGCGGCATCAGCCTGCTGCGAAATGACGGCGTCGTATTGTCCCGCTGGCCGTTCTCGAGCCAGAGCACCGATCTTTCCAGACTGGACCTGTTCACGACGCACCTCAAACGGAGCTCCGTCGGATACTACAAGATCACTTCACCGTTCGACGGCATCGTGAAGTATTTCGGATACGAGGCGACGCCGCGTTATCCGCTGGTCGTTACGGTGGCGATGTCCGAAGACTGGCTGCTGTCGGCCTGGTCGATGGACCTGCGCACGGATGCGATCGTGGCGGGGGTATTGTTGTGCGTGATCATCCTGCTCGCAGCCCTGCTCTCGGCGCAGTTCAATTTTCGAGCCAGGACCGAGCGCGCGCTTCGGGAGAGCGAGTCGCACTATCGCCTGCTGGCGAACAATATCGCCGACGTCGTTATCCTGCTCAATGGCCGCGGCACGCTTCGTTATGTGTCCCACTCGGTCGAACAGATGCTGGGCGTTCGCCCGCAGGACCTCGTCGGCAAATCCTGCTTCGACATGGTTCACGCCGAGGACAAGCAAGGCGTGATGGCCGCGAGCGCGCGGCTGAACGGTTCGGGCGCCGTCAGCACAGCCGAGTTCCGGACCTACCGTGCCGACGGATCGATCGTGTGGGTCGAAAGCAACTTCAAGCAGGCATCGGAACGCGACAATCCCGCCGAGGCCGAGTTTGTTGGCGTGCTGCGCGACATCACGGAACGCAAGCGGATGGAGGATGAGCTGAACCTGCTCAACCGCCGCCTGACCCAGCTCGCGGCCACCGACGGTCTGACCGGATTGACCAACCGCCGCACCTTCGATGGTTTTCTGGCGCGCCAGTACGAAGCCTGCGAAGAGATTTCGGTGCTGCTGTTCGATATCGACAACTTCAAGGGTTACAACGACACCTATGGACACCAGGCCGGCGACCGCTGCCTGCAGGCCGTCGCCCGGGCCATCGGCGATGCGACATCGAATGCATCGGGCCTCTCCGCGCGCTATGGCGGCGAGGAATTCGCCGTCGTGCTGCCGAACATTTCCGAAGACGATGCATTGAAGGTCGCCGAGTCGATCCGGCTGACCGTGCGCGCCCTCGGCCTTCCCAACACCGCCGCCAACCGTGGTTTCATCACCATCAGCGCCGGCATTGCCACCCGGACACGCGCGACGCCTGGTGAAGAAGCGCTGGTCGGAGAAGCCGACGCCGCGCTTTATGAAGCCAAGCGGCTCGGCCGCAATCGCAGCTTCGTCTATTCATCGCCGGTCCTGCGATATGTCGAGGCCGGGTCGATCCAGCACGATCCGGAACTGGCGCCCGGCGAACGGAAGCTGGCGCATTAGGTGGTGTGGACTCTAAGGATTCCCTTTTAAGAGCAAATCAGATTCAAGGCTGCTTTTGGGGAGGCAGTCTTGGG
>NZ_JAFCLR010000072.1:0-19852 GCF_018131065.1 Bradyrhizobium sp. AUGA SZCCT0431
CCCAAGACTGCCTCCCCAAAAGCAGCCTTGAATCTGATTTGCTCTTAAAAGGGAATCCTTAGAGTCCACACCACCTAGAGCGTTCTAGGCGGCGGGCTTGCGCCTGCGGGAGCGCACAGGGCTCGCGGTGGCAGGCATCGGCCGGTGCGCGAGCAGCAGGGGCTTGATGTCGGCGCCGGGCCGTGGCGGGCTGAACAGATAGCCCTGCATCTCCGAACAGCCGAGCGCGCGCAGCAATTCACGCTGCTGCTCGGTCTCGACGCCTTCCGCCGTCGTCGTCATGTGGCGCGCGGCGGCGATGTTCACCACCGCCTCGACGATGCTGGCCGACCCTTCCGGCTCGGCGATATCGGTGACGAAGCAGCGGTCGATCTTGATCTTGTCGAATGGGAAGCGCTTCAGATAGCTCAGCGAGGAATAGCCGGTCCCGAAATCGTCGAGCGCGATTCTGACCCCGATGGCGCGAAGCTGGTGCAGGATGGCAAGCGCCGCATCGTCGTCGCGGATCAGCACCGCTTCGGTGATTTCGAGTTCCAGGCGGCCCGCGGCCAGGCCCGACGCCCCAAGGGCTGCCATCACCTTCAGCGCCAGCGTGCCGCTCTTGAACTGTACCGGCGAAACGTTGACCGCAAGATGGACATCGTCCGGCCAGGTCGCGGCCTCGGCGCACGCGGTGGTCAGCACCCACTCGCCGAGCTGATTGATCAGGCCGGTCTCTTCGGCGATCGGCACGAAATCGGCCGGCGAGATGATGCCGCGCTCCGGATGGCGCCAGCGCACCAGCGCTTCGCAGCCGGTGATCCTGCCGTCCCGCAGGTCCAGACACGGCTGGTAATAAACCTCGAAGCCGCCATCGACGATGGCCTGTCGCAGGTCCATTTCCAGCACGCGGCGGGCGCGCACCTGGGCGTCCATTTCCGGCTGGAAGAAACGATGGGTGCGGCGGCCGGCGGCCTTGGCGGCGTACATCGCCAGATCCGCGTTCTTCAGGATCTGGTCGAGGTCGGAACCGTCCTGCGGCGCCAGCGCGATGCCGATCGAGGCGTCGGTGGTCACCTGATGGCCGAGGCATTCGTAAGGAGCCCGGATCGCATCATAGATGCGGTGGACGAGTTCGGTGACCTCGTCGGCGCCCGTCACCCCGGTCTGCACGATGGCGAATTCGTCGCCGCCGAGCCTCGCCACGAAATCGGTCTCGCGCACGCAAGCACGGAGGCTGTCCGCGACGGCCTTGAGCAACTCGTCGCCGATCATGTGTCCAAGCGAGTCGTTGATGCTCTTGAACTCGTCGATGTCGATATAGAGCACGGCAAGCTGCCGGTCGGCCGCGACGTGAGGCAATTCCTGCTTGAGTTGTTCGTGGAACAGCGTGCGGTTCGGCAGATCGGTCAACGCGTCGTAATGGGCGAGGTAGGTGATGCGCTCCTCGGCCTGGCGTTGTTCGGTAACGTCTTCATGGGTGGCCACCCATCCGCCATCCGCCAGCGGTTCGTTGACGACCTGGACCGAACGTCCGTCGGGCGTCGTGATGATCATCGCGTTGCGCAGCCCGACGTCGCGCAGTACCCGCACGACATACCGGTCGACGTCGCCGGTGAACGATCCGGTCTGTTTTCGATGCGCGATCACGTCGCGGAAACTGCAGCCCGGCTTCACGATCTCGGCCGACAGGCCGTACATGTCGAGATAGCGCTGGTTGCAGATGACGAGGCGCTGCGAGGAATCGAACAGCAACAGGCCTTGCGTCATGTTGTTGACGGCGGTGTCGAGCCGCTGTTTTTCCAGCGTCAGCCGCTGCCGCGACGCGCGGTGCTGCTGCGAGAGCTTGCGCACCACCAGAAACAACAGCACGGCAATCGCCAGCACGGACAGGCCCGCCACCGCGATCAGGAGGCTGATCTGCTCACGCCAGTCGGCGAGCGCTGCGGATGTCGTCGTCGACGCGACGATCACGATTGGAAATTTGCTCAGCGCGCGGGAGGAGATCACGCGGTCCTTGTCGTCGAGCGGACTGGTCAGGCGGGACGTCGTATGGTCCTGGTTGAAGACCTGTTGCTGGCGGGCCGGGCCGGTCTTGAAGTTCTTGCCGATCAAATCCTGCGCGTGTGGATAACGGGCGAGCAGCGTGCCGTCGCGGTGGTGCATGGCGATCGCGGCGTCAGGGCCGAGCGCCACCGTGCCAAAGAACCTCTCGAAATTGGCCGGTTCGATGCCTCGGCCGATCGCGCCCAGGAATTCGCCGTTCGGTCCGGTGACCTTGCGCAGGATCACAGTGGTCCAGGCGCCGGTGATGCGGCTGTGGACGGCCTCGATCAGCATCGCCGGAGAATCGGGGCTGGACTTGAAAGTTCTGAAGTAAGCCCGGTCCGCCACATTGACGGGCGGTACGGGCCAGGCGGCCGACGAATTGATCAGCTGGCCGTCGGCGTCCAGGACGTTGACGCTGCCGACATAGGACAACGCGTCCATCTTGGACTTCAGCATCAGATGGATTTCCTCGGTGGACATCCGACGCTTGTAGTTCTCCAGCGTGGCGATCCCGTTGGTGCGCATGAAAGTGATGAGGTCCTTTTGGACGACCTCGAAATCTTCGAGCTGTTGATCGAAGTGCCGCGCCAGCAGCAGCACCGTGTTTTCCAGCTCGCGCTCGCTGTTGCGCAGCGCGCGTTCGCGGAAATTGCCGGCCATGATGGTCGCGCCGATCGCGATCGCGGCGATCAGCAGCACACCGCCCAGGATCAGCCATCGGATCGGACCGCCGCGAAAGATGGGCTTGATCGTGAATGAGGCGGTGTTGACTGAACCCATTGAACGAGATCGCTGCCAGGAAATAATCCCGGAAGCAGTATTGCGTGCTTCCGGCCCGTGACTTTGCTACCGCGCCGAGATGGAATTGACGTTAGCAAGCCTGGTTAACGAAACGTTAGCCAGGTAGCGAGTGCTGCCCATGACAACCTCGGCAGGGCCTAGTTCCGAAGGGGTACGCGGGTCGGGCGGAACATGATTGCGACGATAGCGGCGGCGATGATGTTGGCGGCGACGCCGGCCAGGATCGGCAGGGTATAATCGCCCGTCAGATCGAATGCGTAGCCGGCGGTGCTGGGACCGATCAGGGTGCCGAACGCGACGCTGGTGTAGAGGATGCCGATAATGCCGCTGACGTTGCGTCCGCCGAAATAATCCATCACCACGGCCGGAAGCACTGCGACCCACGCGCCGTAGATCATGCCGTAGACGAAGGCGAATCCGGCGAGCTGCCAGAAATTCGTCGAGACCAGCCAGATCGCCAGCGCGCCTGCCATGCCGATGAAGAGCAGCAGCAGGGCGGTTTGGCGGCCGATCCGGTCGGCGAGCCCGCCGAGGAAGAAGCGGCCGGCGGTAGAACCGATGCCGATGACACCGAGCAGCAGCACCGCGGAGGAGGCCGCAACGCCGTGATCCCCGGCATAGGGAACGAGGTGCACGAACGGCACGAACAGGCCGAACGAGCAGATCAGGCAGGCGGCATAAAGCGAAATGAAGTGTGGTGAGCGGATCGCCTCGCTGACCGTGGCGCCCTCCGTCTGCGCCGGTATGGCGCCCGGCAAGACCGCATCGCCGTCGGGGTTGAGGCCGCGGGCGCGCGGATCGTTCTCCAGCAACAGCGCCATCCCGCCGCCAACGATAGCGGCCAGGGCGCCGAGCGCCAGGTAAGCGCCGCGCCATCCCAGCGTCTCGATCAGGAGCGTCGCCAGCGGCGGCATCACCAGCGTACCCACGCCGATCCCGCTCACCGCAAGACCGGAGGCAAAGCCGCGCCGCCGCACGAACCATCGTTGCACCGCGCCGACCGCGGGCACATAGGCGCAGCCGATGCCAAGTCCGACACCGAGGCCGTAAGCGGCATAGACCTCGAGCAAATTGCGTGCGGCACCCGCCGCGGCAAGCCCGGCGCCGATCAGCAGCATGCCTGCCAGCGCGAGGCGGCGGGAGCCGTAGCGGTCGGCGAGGGGGCCGCTGACGATGCCCAAGGCAAAATAGAGAAAGCCCGCGAGCGAAAATACCAGCGAGACCGAGCCGCGCGAGGCGCCGAAATCGCGCTGCAGCGATTCCAGGAACGCGCTGAACGTATAGGCGCAGCCAAAGCCGACAAAGGTCACCGCGAATGCGGCGGCCACGACGAACCAGCCGTAAAAGATCTCCGTACGGGACCAGGTTGCCTCGTGGCTCATGGCGGGTTCCTCTCGAAACGGTTGCGGGCAAAACACCGGTATATTGATTATACTGGTGTCTCTTGCTGTCAACCGGTAAATCTGCTTTACTGGTGTCGATGTCGCGGGAATCAAAAAAGTTCGGCGTTCCGGACGAGCTGGCCAATCTCTATGAGTTCGCCAATACGCTCGACGTCAGGCACTTCACGCATCACGGCGTGCCACATCCGCAAGGCGATGAACTGACCGGCGCGCGGGAGCTCGCGAGGTGGATGTCGCAGCGCGGGCTGGCGCCCGCCAGCGTGAAGATCACGCCGGCGATGTTTGCAACCGTGATCGAACTGCGGACGTTGGTGCGCGACTATCTGCAGTGCGATCCGCTGGAGCGGCGCGGAAACAAGGATGCAGTTCGCGCGCTGAGCAAAGCGCTGAAATACTTTCCGCTGGTCGTGGCCGCAGGGGATGACGGCATGGTGCTGCGGGCGGCGCGCGAAGATACGCTCGCAGGACTGTCGCCGATTGTCGCAGAACTCCATGACGGTTCCAGAAATGGAACTCTTGATCGGCTGAAAATGTGCGCGTCTGACGAATGCCGCCGGGTGTTTTTCGACCGCTCGAAACCATCGACGCGGCGCTGGTGCATGTCATCGCTGTGCGGGAACCGGATGAAAACACGCAGCTATCGCGAGCGGCAACGCAACGCCGGATAAATCATTGTGACTCGGTCACGACCGGCGGACTGAACCGTGTTTCCCCGCCGATTGCGATCAGTCCCCGGCGCGGTAATGTCCGGACTTGCCGCCCTTTTTCTCGACCAGATGAATGCCTTCGATCCGCACACCGCGCTCGACTGCCTTGATCATGTCGTAGATCGTCAGGCACGCGACCGACACCGCCGTCAGCGCTTCCATCTCGACGCCGGTCGGCCCGGTGACCTTCACGGTGGCGCGGACGACGCAGCCGGGCAATTTCCTGTCGGGCGTAATGTCGAGCGTGACCTTCGATAGCGCCAGCGGATGGCACAGCGGGATCAAATCCGACGTACGCTTGGCCGCCATGATGCCGGCAATGCGGGCGGTGCCCAGCACGTCGCCCTTTTTGGCGTTACCGGAGACGATCAGTTCGAGCGTCGCCTTGCTCATGACCACGCGGCCTTCGGCCACGGCGATGCGTTCGGTGGCGGGTTTGGCCGACACGTCGACCATCCGCGCTTCGCCCGATGCATCGATGTGGGTGAGGGCGCCGCCTTTGGAAGCCTTCCGCGCCATCGCCTAGCGCGTCCCGGTGGCGCGCGGCATGTCGGTACGGGCCAGCAACGCCCGCGTCGCCGCAGTGACGTCGGCCTGGCGCATCAGGCTCTCGCCGACCAGGAAGGTCGACATGCCGACGCGCGCGAGGCGCGCCAAGTCTGCGGGCGCAAAGATGCCGCTTTCGCCGACCATCAGGCGATCCCCAGGGATCAGCGGCGCGAGCGCCTCGCTCGTCACCAGCGTGGTCTCGAAGGTGCGCAAATTGCGGTTATTGACGCCGATCATCGGCGAGCGAAGCTTTAGCGCGCGATCGAGCTCAGCGCGGTCGTGGATTTCGATCAGCACGTCCATGCCATGCGCGATGGCGGCATCTTCCAGATCTCTGGCCGTGCCGTCATCAAGTGCGGCCATGATGATCAGGATGCAGTCGGCGCCATGGGCGCGGGCCTCGACCACCTGATAGGTGTCGAACAGGAAATCCTTGCGCAGCACCGGCAAATTGGTCGCCGCACGCGCCGCAACCATGAAATCGAGGTGGCCCTGGAACGAGGGCGTATCGGTCAGGATCGACAGACACGCCGCCCCACCGGCTTCATAGGCTTTTGCCAATGCCGGCGGATCGAAATCGGCGCGGATCAGCCCCTTGGAGGGCGAGGCCTTCTTCACCTCCGCGATCAGCGCATAGTCGCCGCGATCAAGCTTTTCACGGATCGCATGCAAAAAGCCGCGCGGCGGCGGCGCGGTTTTGGCCAGCGCTTCAAGGCTTGCCAGCGGATGCGCACGCTTGGCGGCGGCGATCTCCTCGCGCTTGTAAGTCTCGATCTTGCTCAGGATGTCGGACATGTCAGGCGCTCCCGCGGTCAGCCGTTGGACACCGCGATCAAATGCTTGAGTTTTGTAGCGGCAGCACCGCCGTCGAGCGATTTGGTGCCCAGCGCGATGCCTTCCTTCAAATCCCTGGCGCGGCCGGCGACGATCAGCGCCGCCGCGGCGTTCAGGAGAGCGACGTCGCGATACGCGCTCGGTTTGCCGTTGAGCACGCTTTGCAGCGCCACCGCGTTGGCGTCGGCGTCGCCGCCCTTCAACGCTTCGCCGCCGACGCGTGTCAGGCCGGCCTCTTCCGGCGTCACTTCGAAGGTACGGACATTGCCGTTCTCGAGGCTTGCGACAAAACTCGGGCCGGTGAGGGTGATCTCGTCGAGGCCGTCGGAGCCGTGCACCACCCAGACCGACTCGGAGCCGAGGTTCTTCAGCACCTGCGCGAGCGGCAGCACCCAGTGCCTCGAGAATACGCCGACCATTTGCCGCTTGACGCCGGCCGGGTTGGACAGCGGTCCGAGCAGGTTGAAGATCGTGCGCGTGGCGAGTTCGACCCGGGTCGGGCCGACGTTCTTCATGGCCGGATGGTGCGCGGGCGCGAACATGAAACCGATGCCGGCTTCCTGTACGCAACGGCCGACCTGGTCGGGCGAAAGATCGATCCTGACACCGAGCGAGGCCAATACGTCGGCCGCTCCCGAGCGCGAAGACAGCGCGCGGTTGCCGTGTTTGGCGACGGGCACGCCGGCGCCCGCGACAATGAAGGAGGCGCAGGTCGACACGTTCACCGAACCGGAACCGTCGCCGCCGGTGCCGACCACGTCGACGGCCTCTGCCGGTGCCTTGACCCGCAGCATCTTGCCGCGCATCGCCGACACCGCGCCGGTGATCTCGTCAACCGTCTCGCCGCGCACCCGCAGCGCCATCAGCAATCCGCCCATCTGCGAGGGCGTCGCCTCGCCGGACATCATGCTGTCGAAGGCGGAGGCGGCCTCCTCACGCGACAGCGTCGCACCGGTGGCGACTTTTCCGATGATTGATTTGAGGTCGTCCATCGCGTTGCTTTCAGGATTGGGACGTCTTGTTTTTTGAGCATGATCTCCGAGCAAACGCTACGCGTTTGTCGAGGGAAAACCGGTGCCCACTATTCCGGATCATGCTCAATTGTTTGCGCCCGTCACCTGTGCGAAGGCCGCCTGGTTGATGGTCGTGCCGATCTCGGACTCGATCTTCGTGACATACTGCGCGACCTGTTCGTCGGTGAGGCCCCGCAGCAGCGTCTCCTTCAGTTTTTTGACCTCGTCGGCAGCGACGTTGACCGAGGGCATGCTGACATCGGTGACGCGGAACACGATCCATTCGCTGCCCCCGGTGCCGGCGGTTTGTCCGGCGCCATCCTTGGCAGTGCGAAACGCCGCGGTGATGAGGCTCGAGGGCACGCCGGATGGAGCGGCGTCGCGCCGGAAGCCGGTTGCGGTTTCGACCTTCGAGCCGATCGACGCGGCTTCTTCGGCCAAGGTGCCGCCACGCTCGAGCTTGCCGACCATCTCGGTCGCCTTCGCGCGCAGCTTGGTCGAGATCTGGTCTTCGCGCCACTTGGTTTCGACCTGGGCGCGGACCTCGTCGAGGTTGCGTTCACGCGACGGCGTAACGCCGATAACGTCGTACCAGACATAGCCGCCGGCAAACTGGATCGGATCGTTGTCGACGCCGACATTGCTTGCGAAGGCTTGCGAGACCACATCGAGACCGCGCGGAATATTGCCGACCGGCTGGCCGTCAGGGCCGCGGCCCGAGCGGTCGACGGCCTCGATGGTGACTGCAGTCAGTCCGAGCTTCTGGGCGGCTTCGACCACGCTGGCGCCGCCGCCGCGCTCGTCTTCCATCTTGTTGTGGAGATCGGCAACCTTGCCGCGCGCCCGCTCGGTCGCGATTTCCTTTTTTATCTGCGCCGCGACGCTTTCATAGGAAGGCGTCGTAGCCGGTTCGATCTTGCCGACCTTGACCAGCGCCACGACGAACTGGCCTTTTATCGGCTGGCTCACCTCGCCGGAGGGCAGCGCGAACGCCGCGTCGGCGATGGCCGGATCGATGATGGCGGATTTTGCCGTCATGCCGAGGTCAACAAGATTGGCGTTGTGTTCCTTGGCGACGTCGTCGAACGACATTCCGGATGTGATGCGGCTGCGCGCGGTGAGGGCTTCCTCGGCGTTTTGAAACACCATCTGCTGCACTTCGCGCTTCTCGGGCGTACCGATCCGGTTGCGGCTCTGCTCAAATACCTTCTTCGCATCCTCGTCGGAGACTTCGGACCATTTGCCGAGTTCCTCGGGGCTGATCACGATGAACGACAGTTTGCGAAATTCGGGTGCGCGGAACTGGGTCTTGTGGTCTTCGAAATAGGCGGCGAGCGTCTCGGGCGAGGGCGTGTCGATGGTGCCGGCCTGCGCGGCGTCGAGTTTGATGTAGTCGACCGTGCGCTGCTCGTTCTGGTACCGGGTCAAGGCATCGATCATGAGCTTCGGCGGCTCGAGCCCGGCCGTGACAGTGTCCGCGATCTGGCGCCGCAAGCCCAGGCGCCGCCGCTCGGCGAGGTAGCGCTGCTCGGTGTAACCGAACTGGCGGATCGTGGCCTGGAAGCGCGCCGGATCGAAATTGCCGCCCAATCCCTTGAAAGCGGGATCGTTGTAGATAACCCGCATGGCCTCGGCATCCGACTGGGCAAGGCCCATGCGCCGCGCCTCCTCGTCGAGGGCGGCTTCCGCGATGGTCTGCTGCAGGACCTGACGATCAAGCCCAAACAAGCGGGCTTGCTCCTGGGTCAGCGGACGGCCGAACTGACGGCCGAGTTGCTGGAGCTTGTCGGTGTAGATCTGGCGGAATTGCTCGGTCGAGATTTCGGTCTTGCCGATCTTGGCCAGCGTCGACTGCCCAAAGCCCTTGAAGATGTCGGCGATGCCCCAGACAGCAAAGCTGAGAATCAACACGCCCATCACGACGCTCATGATGGCCTTGCCGAGCCAGTTTGATGAGGCTTTGCGTATTCCTCGAAGCATGGGTCCGTCTTCTATCTAAAAATTAAGAGGCTGATTTTATTGGCGTTTCCGGTTTCCCGCCCGCACCTCAGCCATAGGTGCGGGGAGAGACGTTCTTTTTTCGGTCTCGGAACGGTCTAACTTGCCGATGGCCCCCGCGGCAAGCCTGCCGCGGTTCGCGCTTTTGGTGTAGAGGGTCGCCATTCGCCCCCCGGACCAGCCGAAGATGGCCTCAAGTTCCCGCTCGGTCGCCCCGTTCTCGGCGGCCCCGGTCGCGGCGGCCTTCCGCATGCCGTGGGCGGACTTCCCGACCACGCCCGTTTGGCCACCGCCACGAATTCGGTCCCCAGTGCGCCCTTGGTCCACGGCGTTCCACGCCGGGTGACGATGAAGGCGAGGTACAATCCGCTCGAACTGAGGTTGAAACATTTGAAGGACGGTCGGACTGACAAAGCTGGCCGGATGGAAGAGGTTGGCGTACCAAGCATTGCCGGAGTCACCGCGCCGGCTCCTCGGAGGCTCGGTCATCAAGCGAAGCCATAGACGAGGGCAGTCCCCCCAGGTGAAACAAAAGCCGCGCTAAAAGCGGCCGTTCCAGAACGGCGGTCTAGGGATCACCAAAGCGCTTGATAAGCGTCAGGCCATTTGGCACTCTTTGGTGAGCACCCTCCAGTATCGAGGTTTTTTATGCAAAAATCATTCTTTGCAATTATTGGCGCGGCTTTTTCGATTGTTGTTCTTTCAAGCAGCGGCGCCTACTGCGGCACCTATCCCTTCGGAGATGAACCGTATCGCCTGAATTGGGGATATGACCCCGAGATACAATCCGGGTGCTGGAAGTGGAATTGGCAGCAATATCATTGGGACAATCACTGTCCGGTCTATGTTAATCCCAAGGCGTACATGTATCCGCGATCGCGTCGCGTGGTCTTGCGAACACGGGGTTAATACCAGATTGCGCGTCTGGTCATTCTCAGTTCGCTCTGGAAGCTGATTTCTTGATCAGATCAGGAACGCTGAATCGTACAAGCGACCTGGTTGTGCTTGCCGAAGTTCAGCAGCGCGTTTTCCCTGAAGCCGTCCAACCAGAGCCCTCGGCCTGCATAGCGATACCCCACACCCATCGGGACAAGCCGCACATGCATCGAGCGGCGTGGCGAAGTGAACAGGGAAGCGGTAACAACCTCACCAACGACACTTACGGCGATCGGACAAAGCGGATACTCCCGGCCGTTCTCGCAAGTGAAGACAATTTCGGAACAGCCGCCTCGGCCCGTCGTCATCAAGCCGAGGTCCGCAGCGGCGCTCGGCTGCGGACCGATGCCAACAGCCAATCCGAAGCAGGCTGCAATCAATACAAACTTGCCAAATCCCGCGCCCATCGCTGCCCCCAAGCTGTAAAATATGGATCAACAGAGCAAGAATCGCTCAAAAGGTCAAACGTATCTTCGGCAGTCTGCCCGGTGTGCGTGTTGGCCCAGGTCCCAGCCGGGCCCGACGCAAAGCCACATCCATCGCTCACCTGGCGGTAAGATCTCTGCTGTGCCCCAACCCCAGATACGCTCACTGGAATTTTAGGATTTGCGTTCGCCCGCGGGTACTTGACTTCGATCGTCAAAACAACGCCCACGAATTCCGGCGGTGATTTGTAGAACGCGACGTCGGCCGGCACTTCGAGCGCAAGGCACGCTTTTTAGTTGGTGGCCTTCACTTCCGGAGTTTTGACCGTGACCTTTCTCGAGGTTGGGGGCTGGCCAGCCGAATGGTCGGCAAGGTACCCGACGTGCAGTTGGGGAGGACGTTTAGGCAGATCCGCTTTTTGCGCGCCCTTGTTGTCAACGCCTTGACCGAGCGTTCGATCGTTTGAGTCTGCGCGCTGGCGACGCCAATTGAGGATGCGAAAATCATGCTAAGTGCCAGCGATAGTGCGGGCATCGAGGGGGCTCCATGGCGGAAACGAAGTACTCCGCCGACTCGTTGTTCTGCCAGTTTTACCCGGTCATGGTTCGCTGATTTAGCCTGACCGTCTGCTTTGGCGACGATCGATTTGGTAGCCGCAGCCTGAACAATCGCAGGCTTAGCCCGTCACCCTTCCCGAGTCTTGGAGAAGGCCAATCGAGGCATTCCCAGGGTCACCGTCGTGCAGTCCTTGGTTCATCTGTGTCGATGGGCACGTGTTTCGACTGGTCGATCGTGCGCTGGTTGCGACATTGGGACGCCAAAGCCACGCCGGATATGCCGGCAAGAATGTGCGCGGCGGGTGCTCCATTGAACAAAAACAAGAGGTTAAGGGCGTGAACGACCGTACCTTGGTTGACCCGTAGTTTTACTGGTTTTTCCCGATCTGCCTGGCGGACTCACTTCGGGTGCGCTGTCTTTACTACAATCACACTGAAAGCATTGATTAACCAAACAGTTTTGTTGACCCTCCTTGCGGTTAACAATACCTTAACGCTCAATTTTGAAGCCACTTTTCTAGATCCTTGATTCAAACGCCTGCCTTTCGCTTCGGAGATATTTCATGAACGGACCTTTTCAGGTTGCTCAGGCTTCTGGCGTGGGAATCGGCAACAACAACGCGGCGCCGCGCATCTTCAGGCTAACAAAACCCCTTGGTGAACAGGCCGTCGTCGTCAATCTCGGATACGATCTGAAGGTCAAAGTCGACTTCTCCGGCATTGCCAACGAAAAGATCACGCTCGTACGTGTAGGCGAAAAGCTGATCATCCTGTTCGACAACAAGTCGACGGTGACGGTCGAGCCGTTCTTCGATTCAAGGCATGACGCCCTTAACAATCTCTCGGTCGAGGTGGCGCCGGGTCGGGACGTTTCGGTCAGCGAATTCGCGAGCCTGTTTCCGATCACGACGGATCAGTCCGTCCTGCCTGCGGCCGGTGAAGGCAATGGCAATGCTCAGGGGAGCGGAGCGAACTTCAGCAACAGCGCTGTCGATCCGCTGAGCACGGGCGGTCCGCTCGACCTCCTCGGGCAGGAGTCGCTCGGCAATTTTGCTTCGGCTCTGCAGCAGTTTGCAGGACTGCCGAATGATACGCCGATAACAACGGCGCCTTCTGCGGGCTTCACGCTCTCGAATACATTGCTGATACATGACGAAACCTTTGATGTTCAAATCGCGTCTGGCGCGAACGATCAGGGAAGCGCGCTGCCTTCGGTATTCCAACAAAATGGACTGATCGGTTGGGCGCAGAACTCCGTTTCGGAAATTGCTTCCACGACAGCAGATTTTGGGACAAACGGAGCAGGGTCCGTCACCTATGCGCTGACAACTGCGTCGGGCGGAGCGTTCAATGGCGTAGCCTCCGGGCTACAGGCGACGATCACCGGAAACACGATTTTCCTCTTCACCGAGGGCAATCTGATCGTTGGTCGCGAAGGTAACGGCAACGTGGCCAACGCGGGCGGTGCGGTCGCATTCCAAATCTATCTGGATCCCGACACGCTCCTACTCAATGTCGCCCAGTACGAGGCGATCCAGCATGGCGGAACGTCAGATCCAAACGACATCGCCTCACTCGCCAACGTGGTCTTCGTTCAGCAGACCGTTACCGACAGTCTCGGATTTTCCGCGACGGCGGTGTCGTCCAATTCGTTGGGCGTGGCATTCCTCGACGACGGCCCGAGCATCAGCCGCGATGACGGCGGTGAGCGGCCTTCGTCGGCGGGGTTTCTTGAACTCGATGAAACAATCGGCCAGGGCGAGAGTCCGCAGACCGACCGCTACAATTCGGGTGAATCCGAGTCGAACGGCGGACCGTCGAACGGAATCGTCGACGACACCGGCGTTTCCACAATCACGGTGTCGACGGCACCGGTCCAGGGCCAGGCGATCGGTGAGTTGTCGACCTCGGCGGGTGCGCTGGCTGCTTTGTTCCCTGCTGCAAATATTGCCTTTGGGACCGATGGCCCGGGAGCAAACGGCGGTGTCAGCAACGTCTTGACGCTGGTGCTTTCGGCAGGGACCGTTGGTACGACCCTGACGGCAACCGCGCTGGAGGGCACCGCGCTTGCCGGCATGTCCGCAGCCGAGCGGGCGATCGTACTGGTTCAGGTGGATGCCGACACGATCGAGGGCAGGATTGCCGGCACCGCCGCTGCCGGCGACGAGTTTGTCGCCTTCCGTATCACCCTTGAAGGTGGCAGCGATCCGGCTACAGCGAAGATTACGGTCGACCAGTTCATGGCGATCGACCATGGCGGTTCGGAGAATCCATCAATCTTCGACGAGCAGGCGTTCCTGCGTCTGGTTGGTGCGGGTACGCTCAACCTGCAGCTTACCACCACGGTCACCGATGGTGACGGCGACCAGGTCAGCTCGCCGGTCCAGGTCAATCTGATCAGCAACGAGATTTCGTTCATCGCGTTCGACGATGACGGCCCGACGATCACACGTGGAGAGGGCGGAGAGACCCCGTCTCTGACAACACTCAATCTCGACGAGACGATCGGCGCCGATCGCTACAACGCCGCGTTGCTGCCGAGCGCCGAAGGTGAATCGAATGGCGGGCCGGCGAACGGCAGTCTCGACGACACCGGCGTTTCCACTATCACGGTGTCAACGACGCCGACCCAAACCCAGGCGATCGGTGAGTTGTCGACCGCGACAGGTGCGCTGGCCGACCTGTTCGCGGCCGCAAATGTCGATTTTGGAACGGATGGTGCCGGGCCGCAGGGTGGCATCAGTAACGCATTAACGCTGGTGCTTTCGGGAGAAAGCGTCGCCACGACTCTGACGGCGACTGCGCTGGAAGGCACCGCGCTAGAGGGGTTGTCCGCAGCCGAACGCGCGATTGTACTGGTTCAGGTGGACGCCAACACGCTCGAAGGACGTATCGTCGGCACCGCCGCTCTTGGCGACGAGTTTGTTGCCTTCCGCATCACGCTTGAGGGTGGCAGCGATCCGGCGACAGCCAAGATCACGGTCGACCAGTTCCTGGCGATCGACCATGGCGGTTCGGAGAATCCGTCAGTTCTGGACGAGCAGACGTTCCTGAATCTGGTCGGCGAGGGCACGCTCAACCTGCAGCTCACCACCACGGTCACCGATGGCGACGGCGATCAGGCCAGTTCATCAGTCCAGGTCAATTTGATCGGCAACGAGAACTCGTTCATCGCGTTCGATGATGACGGCCCTACGGTCACACATGGAGAGGGCGGAGAAACGTCGTCTCTGGCAACACTCAATCTCGACGAGACGATCGGCGCCGATCGCTACAATGCTGCGTTGCTGCCGAGCGCCGAAGGTGAATCGAATGGCGGGCCGTCGAACGGCAGTCTCGACGACACTGGCGTTTCCACAATCACGGTGTCGACGACGCCGGTTCAGGGCCAGGCGATCGGTGAGTTGTCGACCTCGGCGGGTGCGCTGGCCGACCTGTTCGCGGCCGCGAACGTCGATTTTGGAACGGATGGTGCCGGGCCGGAGAGTGGTATCAGCAACGTATTAACGCTGGTTCTTTCGGGAGAAAGCGTTGCCACGACGCTGACAGCAACCGCGCTGGAGGGCACCGCGCTTGCCGGCATGTCTGCAGCGGAGCGGGCGATTGTACTGGTTCAGGTGGATGCCGACACGATCGAGGGAAGAATTACCGGCACCGCCGCTGCCGGCGACGAGTTTGTCGCCTTCCGCATCACCCTCGAGGGTGGCAGCGACCCGGCGACAGCCAAGATTACGGTCGACCAGTTCCTGGCGATCGACCATGGCGGTTCGGAAAATCCATCAGTCTTCGACGAGCAGACGCTCCTGAACCTGGTCGGTGAGGGCACGCTCAACCTGCAGCTCACCACCACGGCGACCGATGGCGACGGCGACCAGGTCAGCTCGCCGGTCCAGGTCAATCTGATCGGCAACGAGAATTCGTTCATCGCGTTCGATGATGACGGTCCGACGATCACACGTGGAGAGGGTGGAGGAGAGACGTCGTCTCTGGCAACACTCAATCTCGACGAGACGATCGGCGCCGATCGCTACAACGCTGCGTTGCTGCCGAGCGCCGAAGGTGAATCGAATGGCGGGCCGTCGAACGGCAATCTCGACGACACCGGCGTTTCCACAATCATGGTGTCGACGGCGCCGGCCCGAACCCAGGCGATCGGCGAGTTGTCGACCGCGACAGGTGCGCTGGCCGACCTGTTCGCGGCCGCAAACGTCGATTTTGGAACGGATGGTGCCGGGGCGAAGGGTGGCATCGGCAACGTCATGACGCTTGTTCTTTCGGGAGAAAGCGTTGCTACGAATCTCACTGCGACGGCGCTGGAAGGCACTCAGCTCGAAGGCCTTTCCGCGGCCGAACGCGCGATTGTACTTGTCCAGGTGGACGCCAATACGATTGAGGGACGGATTGCCGGCACGGCCGCTGCTGGCGACGAGTTCGTCGCCTTCCGCATCACCCTTGAGGGTGGCAGCGATCCGGCGACAGCCAAGATTACGGTCGACCAGTTCCTGGCGATCGACCATGGCGGCTCGGAAAATCCATCAGTCTTCGACGAGCAGACGTTCCTGAATCTGGTCGGTGAGGGCACGCTCAACCTGCAGCTCACCACGACGGCGACCGATGGTGACGGCGATCAGGTCAGTTCATCAGTCCAGGTCGATTTGATCGGCAACGAGAATTCGTTCATCGCGTTCGATGATGACGGTCCGACTATGGTCGCGTCCGGGTCAATTGTTGCGAACGTTGACGAAGATGGCCTGCATGCGCCGGGTCTGTCGGATTCCAATCTGGACAATTCCCGCGATGGCGAAGTCGATGGCAACGAATCCGCCACCGCGACCGGAACACTCGGTACGCTGATCAATTTCGGCGCCGATGGTTTTGGCAGTTTCGGTCTCAAGCCCGTCGCCGAAGCGGTCGATAGTGGGCTGACTTCGGGCGGCAAGCCAATTCTCATTGTAACCGACGCAAACGGCTTGCACGGCTATGTCGATAACCTTACGCCGGGCTTTGACGTCGGCGATCGTGAAGTGTTCACGCTGACGGTCAGTTCAGACGGATCTTACACATTCACGCTCAAGGACCAGGTCGACCACCCGACGTTAGATGGCCAGCAGGTTGGTGACAACGCAGAAAACACCCAGGTGATTGACCTGTCGTCCTATGTAGTGGCGACAGACGGCGACGGCGACAGTGTTTCTCTTGGTGCTGGTACGTTCACCGTTTCGGTGCTCGACGATATTCCGGTCATCACGGCGCGCGCGCCGAACGAGACGACGATTACGACCACTGAGACGTTTAGCTACACGCTGCAGGCGGGTAACACCGATGTCCGCGGCATGAATGGCCAGAACGATCATGATATCAAGCTGAGTGGCGTCGATCTGAACGACGATGATGACAGCGTCAACACGACCGGCATCAAGATCGGTGTTGGCGATGCTCAGAGCGTTGACGGCTTCGAGTCGCAGGGACAGGATTCCGGCCCCGAGATCCTGACAATGGAATTCCTCAGCAATTTTGTTGTCGGTGTTCCAAATACCAATACCTACCAAGTCGGCTCCGCCAGCTTCAAGATTGATGTGGCGGAAGCCCAGGGCATCGAAAGCGCGGTTGTGTTCGTGTCGGCGACCGACGGCGTGAGCCATAATTTCGTCGCGCTGAACTTCACAGTGGACGGCTCGCCGTTCGCGGCGACCGCCGTGTTCCAGGGCGGCGTGCAGGTGGGTTACGTCCTGCACGGCGTGCCGGATCTTTCGACGGTTATCGCTTCCGGCCAGGGGGGCGCGGTTTTCGACACGCTGAACGTCGGAAATTACGACGATTATCAGTTCAACACGACATCGCTCGGCAACCCCGTCACGTTCACCGACGGTGGCTCGTTCAAGGTCTTCGGAATTGAATCAACGATCACGACGACAACCGTAGTCGCCGAGACGTTCAAGATCAGTGAAGACGAGAGCCCCGGAGTGAATACCGCGGCCGATCCGAACGCCGCCAATGACGTCAATCCATTGGTTGATATTCCGCCTGGCGCGATCGTTGAAGCGAATGCCATCGGTTACGCGAAATCGCCGACCAGCGTGCTTGCTACCGGCTCGTTGTTCGCAGGTAGTGTCGGCGCCGACGAGGAGGGTACCTATTCGTTCGCGATTACCGACAGCGCCGGGAATCCGATCACTTCTGTCGATTCCGGGCTGACGACGCTGGACGGCAGCCACATCATGCTGTCCACCGACGTAAACGGGGCCGTGGTTGGCTCCGTCGGCCAGACCGAGATATTCAAGGTCTACGTCGATAGCGACGGTTTCGTCTGGATCGGCCAGTATCAGCCGATCGCCCACAATCTCGACGGATCGAGCCTGGCTACCCGCGACGACATAGCGTCGGTTACGGCCGCCCTTCACATCAAGGCCACGCTTACGGATTTTGATGGAGATTCGACGAGCGTCGTGTCCGGCGTGGCGCTGCAAGTCCAGTTCCAGGACGATGGACCGCTTGCGGTCAACGACGTCGATTCCGCCAACGGTGCGGCTCTCACCGCGACCGGCAACGTGATTACCGGCGTGGATATCGCGGTCGGCTCTGACGCCAACGCGACCGACGGCAATGCCGATACCAAGGGTACCGATGGGGCGAAGATCACCGAGATCGCCGGCGTTACCACCGACACGACTCCGGACCCTTCGTTCAACTTCCAGGTCACCGGCCAGTACGGCACGCTCGTCATCAACGAGAACGGCAACTACACCTACACGCGCTTTAACGGTGCGCCGGTCGTCGCCAACGACGTGTTTACATATACACTGACCGATGGCGATGGCGATTTCTCGACCGCAACGCTGACCGTCAGCATCTCCGATCGTGGCGTAGCGGTCTCGGGCATCGGCGCACAGAACGGCGATGTCATCCTCCGTGAGGACGATCTGTCGGCAAGCCGGGCGGTCGGCGAGTCGGACGGCTCGAGCCCGAATTCCGCCAACCTCACAAAGACGGGAACGTTTACGGTTTCGACCCCGGATGGGCTGGACGATTTGACGATCGATGGTCACGCCATCGTCACGAATGGCTTTTTTGCAGCCACGTCCTTCCTGACGACAACCGGCAATACGTTCGCGGTCACCGGGTTCAATGGCACCACGGTAAGCTACAGCTATACCCTTCTTGACAACGAACAGCATGCGTTGGTGCAAGGTAACAATACCTTGCTCGAAAGCCTGAGCGTGATTGTGACGGACGTCGACGGCGACTCTGCGACGTCGTCGGTCAATATCGCCATCGTGGACGACGTTCCGACGGCGGCAGCGGAGCCTGGGCTGACGGTCGTGGAGACCGATGGCATCACTCCCGGAACCAATCTTCTGGCCAACGACACGCAGGGAGCGGACGGCGCGACATTGACCGCGGTCAATATTGGCAGCGGCTTCCAATCGATTGCGGCGATCGGACCGACGGTGCTGTCGAACGCCAATGGCACTTACACGTTCCAGGCGGACGGCACTTGGTCGTTCGATCCGAACGCAAACCTGAACAATGCTTCCGGCATCAGCGCCGGCTTCACCTATCGGATCACGGACGCCGACGGCGACACCTCGACGGCGACGCAGGCGATCACGATCAACGACGGGACGGTAGCGGCGACGCCGGTGACGGTGACGCTGGAACTCAACGAGGCTGCGCTGTTGACGGCAGGTGCGACGGGCTCGAATCCGGGGCTGACGTCGGAAATGGACAGCACGCCGGCGCTGTCGTTTACGGCGGGTTCGGACAATCTGACGTCGTTTGCGTTCACGAGCACTGCCGGTCTGGTGACGGATCTGAACGGGACGGGCGGTCAGGACATCTTCTGGGATCTGGCATCGGCAACGCAGATCAAGGGCTATCTCGATGGGGCTCACACGCTGCTTGCGGTGACGCTGGACCTGAGCGCGCCGGCCTCGATTGCGGCGGGAGCAACCAACACGGTCACGGTGACGGCGACGCTGAGCGACAATCTGCAGCATGTTCTGGCGAATGGCGCGCAGATCAGTTCGATCGGCAGCGTGAGCGTTGCTGCCACCGACACTGACGGCGACATCACGACGGGGACGGTCAACGTCACCGTGCAGGACGATGTGCCCTTGGCGGCCAATGACGGGCCTGCCGGGGTGGTCGAGGACGGCGCGAGCCTGGTGTCGGGGAGCGTTCTGTCGAACGACGCTTCCGGCGCGGACACGAAGAGCTTCGTGGCGTGGGATGCCGCCGGCGACGCGACGGCGATTGCGGCGCTGAACAGCTACGGCGTGCTGACGCAGGACAACGCCGGCACCTGGACCTACACGCTGGACGACAGCCGTGCGGCGACGCAGGCGCTGACGGCGGCGAGCAGCCTGAGCTACACGCTGCACTACACGATGCAGGACGCGGACGGCGACACGTCGCCGGCGACGCTGACGATCACGATCCAGGGTGCGGACGACAGCGCCGCGGTGGTGACGGCGCAGGCGACGGGCGCGGACGCGACGGTGTTCGAGGCCGGGCTGACCCCGAACGGGTCGAGTGCGGGTGACGGCACGACGACGACGACGGGCAACTTCACGATCTCTGCGACGGACGGGGTGCAGGAC
>NZ_JAFCLR010000073.1:0-19156 GCF_018131065.1 Bradyrhizobium sp. AUGA SZCCT0431
GGCGAAATCAAAGCCAATGGCCAGTTCGACGTGGTGTGGAAGACCCCGGGCCTGGTGGCCGGCGATGCATGGTCGAAGGAGCTCGATGGCTCCAAGGACCTGATCGGCGACTGGGTTGGCAAGAAGTGCGGCAACTACAACACCAAGACCAACAAGTGCGGCGGTCAGGGCTCCTGATCTCGATCTGATCCGACAGGATCATGATCCGGCTGACTTCTTCCAGGAGCTGACTTCTTCCAGTGAAGCCTACAAGAGACCCGGAAGGCGGCGATGTCGCCGCCTTCCTTTTACTTCTGCCGGGGTCGTAAAGTGCCTGCCAACTTCCTTGACCGCCTTCGCGCGCTTGTTCTTTCCTTCTTCCTGATTGCTGCCTTCGCTGTGCCGGCGCTGGCGGGTCCGTTCGAGGACGCGGTCGCCAAATTCGCCAATGACGAATTCTCCGACACCGACGAGGCGATTGGCCTGATCGCATCGTCAGGCAACGCGCTGGCCTTTCCGATCATCAGCGCCCTCCAGGATGGCCGGCTGTCGGCCGATCCGGAATCCAAGAAAGTTTTCGTCACGGGGGCCGACGGCAAGATCATCGATGCCGCGACCGGGGCTGCGGTGGCCAGCCTGCCTGCCGGCGCGTCCGCCGTGCGCCTCAACAACCGCCTGCGCCGCACCGTGGAGGCCGCCCTTGGCGGCCTGACCCTGTCGTCCCCCGATCCCGCCAAGCGGATCGCGGCGGCGCAATCGGTGTTCAAGAGCCATGACGAGGCGGCGCTTCCGGTCATCGACGGCGCGCTGGCGAAAGAGACCAACAAGGCTGCGAAATCGGCTTTTGCCGAGGCCCGCGCCGCCATCCTGCTCTACAAGTCGGATGCGTCAGACGCCGAGAAGCTGGAGTCCATCGCCATCATCAAGGCGCGCGGCGATCAGGAAGCCCTCGCGCTGTTGACGGGCCTTGGCAGCGACGCGCCGCCGCTGGTGGCGCAGGCCGCGGCCGGCGCCATCTCCGCGATCCAGAGCAATCTTGCGCTGTGGTCGATGGTGCAGAACGCCTGGTACGGCCTGTCGCTGGGCTCGGTGCTGCTGCTCGCCGCGATCGGGCTTGCGATCACCTTCGGCGTGATGGGCGTCATCAACATGGCCCATGGCGAAATGGTGATGATCGGCGCCTACACCACCTTCGTGGTGCAGGAGGTCATCCGCACCCGCTATCCCGAATTGTTCGACTATTCGCTGCTGATGGCGGTCCCGCTGGCCTTCCTTGTTGCCGGCGCACTCGGCGTGGTGATCGAGCGCAGCATCATTCGCTTCCTCTACGGCCGCCCGCTGGAAACCCTGCTCGCGACCTGGGGTCTCTCGCTGGTGCTGCAACAGGCGGTGCGTACCGCCTTCGGCCCCACCAACCGCGAGGTCGGCAATCCCACCTGGATGAGCGGCGCGTTCGAGCTCGGCCAGATCACCATCACGTATAACCGGCTCTGGATCCTCTGCTTCACGCTGGCGGTGTTCGCGATCCTGCTCGCGATGCTGCGCTACACGGCGCTCGGGCTCGAGATGCGCGCGGTGACGCAGAACCGCCGGATGGCGGCGTCGATGGGCATCGCCACCTCGCGCGTCGACGCGCTTACCTTCGGCCTCGGCTCCGGCATCGCCGGGATCGCCGGCGTGGCGCTGTCGCAGATCGACAATGTCAGCCCCAATCTCGGCCAGAGCTACATCATCGACAGCTTCATGGTGGTGGTGTTCGGCGGCGTCGGTAATCTCTGGGGCACGCTGGTCGGCGCCTTCACGCTCGGCATCGCCAACAAGTTCCTGGAGCCGGTGGCGGGCGCCGTGCTCGGCAAGATCGCGATCCTGGTGCTGATCATCCTGTTCATCCAGAAGCGGCCGCGCGGCCTGTTCGCGCTCAAGGGACGGGCGATCGAAGCATGACGCCGCATGTCCTTACCCGCTCGCTGGATCGCAGCGCGACCGTCTTCCTGCTGATCGTCGCCGGTCTCGGCGTGCTGATCCCGCTGTCGAACCTGCTGCTGCCATCAGGTTCGATGTTCCAGGTGCCGACCTATCTGGTGGCGCTGTTCGGCAAATATGTCTGCTACGCCATTCTGGCGCTCTCGATCGATCTGATCTGGGGCTATTGCGGCATTCTCTCGCTCGGCCATGGCGCGTTCTTCGCGCTCGGCGGTTACGCGATGGGCATGTACCTGATGCGACAGATCGGCAGCCGCGGCGTTTACGGCAATCCGGTCCTGCCCGACTTCATGGTGTTCCTGAACTATCCGTCGCTGCCCTGGTACTGGTACGGTTTTGACATGTTCTGGTTCGCGGCGCTGATGGTCTTGGTAGTGCCGGGCCTGCTCGCCTTCTGCTTCGGCTGGCTGGCGTTCCGCTCCCGCGTCACCGGCGTTTATCTGTCGATCATCACGCAGGCGATGACCTACGCGCTGCTGCTGGCGTTCTTCCGCAACGATTTCGGCTTCGGCGGCAATAACGGCCTGACCGACTTCAAGGACATTCTGGGCTTCAACGTCCAGGCCGACGGCACCCGCGCCGCCTTGTTCATCCTGAGCTGCCTGGCGCTGATGTCAGCCTTCCTGATCTGCCGCGCGGTGGTGACGTCGAAACTCGGCAAGGTGCTGATCGCGATCCGCGACGCCGAGTCACGCACGCGATTTCTGGGCTACCGCGTCGAATCCTACAAGCTGTTCGTGTTCACGCTGTCGGCCTGCATGGCCGGCGTCGCCGGTGCGCTCTACGTGCCGCAGGTCGGCATCATCAATCCCGGCGAGTTCGCGCCGGGCAATTCGATCGAGGCGGTGATCTGGGTGGCGGTCGGTGGCCGCGGCACGCTGATCGGGGCTGCGCTCGGCGCCATCGTGGTCAATTACGCCAAGACCGTGTTCACCTCGGGTCCCCTGGCGCCGTATTGGCTGTTCATGCTGGGCGCGCTGTTCATCCTGGTGACGCTGCTGCTGCCGAAGGGCATCATCGGCACCTTCAATGCCTGGTATGAGCCGTGGAGCGCGAAACGGCTGATGGCCGAAAGTGCGGCGCGCGAAGACGGCGTCAACGAACCGAACCCGGCGGAGTGAGCGCATGAACGTCATCGGTACAAGGACGACGTCCGCGCTGCTCTATCTCGACGGCGTGCACGTCTCGTTCGACGGCTTCCACGCCATCAACAATCTGTCGCTGACGCTGGAGCCGGGCGAGATGCGCGCCATCATCGGCCCCAACGGCGCCGGCAAGACCACGATGATGGACATCATCACCGGCAAGACCAAGCCGGACGAGGGGGTGGTGCTGTTCGACGGCGTCACCGACCTGACGCGGCTGGATGAAACCCGCATTGCCGAACTCGGCATCGGCCGCAAATTCCAGAAGCCGACGGTGTTCGAGAGCCAGACCATCGAGGACAATCTGCTGCTGGCGCTCAATGTCGATCACAGCGTCAAGGGCACGCTGTTCTGGCGCGGCAGCAAGCCCGACGCCGAGCGCATCGAGCGCGTGCTGGAAACCATCCGCTTGAAGGATTCGCGGACCAAGCTCGCCGGGAGCCTGTCGCACGGCCAGAAACAATGGCTCGAGATCGGCATGCTGCTGGCGCAGGATCCGAAACTGCTGCTGGTCGACGAGCCCGTTGCCGGCATGACCGACGTCGAGACCCATCAGACCGCCGAGTTGCTCAAGGAAATCAACAAGGACAAGACCATCATGGTGGTCGAGCACGACATGACCTTCGTGCGCGAACTCGGCGTCAAGGTGACCTGCCTCCACGAAGGCACGGTGCTGGCCGAAGGATCGATCGACCAGGTTTCAACCAATGACCGCGTGGTCGAAGTGTATCTGGGGCGGTGATCCAATGCTGAACGTCGATAATATTAGCCTCTATTACGGCGCAGCGCAGGCGCTGCGCGGCGTCTCGATCAAGGCCGAGCCCGGCAAGGTGACCTGCGTGCTCGGCCGCAACGGTGTCGGCAAAACCTCGCTGCTGCGCGCCATGGTCGGCCAATACCCGATTGCCTCGGGTTCGATCACGCTCAATGGCGACGATATCACCGGCCTTAAGCCGTACGAGCGGGCGCGAAAAGGCATCGGCTTCGTGCCGCAGGGCCGCGAGATTTTTCCGCTGCTGACGGTGGAGGAAAATCTCAAGACCGGCTTTGGCCCTTTGAAGCGTGACGACCGCAATATTCCCGACGACGTGTTCTCGCTGTTTCCGGTACTGAATTCGATGCTCGGCCGGCGCGGCGGCGACCTCTCCGGCGGCCAGCAGCAGCAACTCGCGATTGGCCGGGCGCTGGTGATGCGGCCGAAACTGCTGCTGCTCGACGAGCCGACCGAGGGGATCCAGCCCTCGATCATCAAGGATATCGGCCGCGCCATCTCCTATCTGCGCAGCCTCGGCACCATGGCGATCGTGCTGGTCGAACAATATCTCGACTTTGCCTGCGAGCTCGGCGACAATTTCGCCGTCATGGACCGGGGCGCGGTGAAATACGCGTGCGACCGGAGTGCGATGGATCCCGCCGAGATCAGCCGCCAGATGGCGCTGTAATTTTAGAACGGATTGAGCCGCGGCGGCCGGTTTTGGGGAACGGATGCGGACCGAAACGACGGGCGCAGCTTCATCGACTTTCGCTGACAACCGGGCCCGGGGCGCGGTGAAGTTCGACGTGCGGCTGCAGGATGGTGTCACCCGCCGCGGCGTCTTGCATGAATCGGGCTCGCTCCGCGTAAGGTTTCCCTCACCCGAGGACGACGGCCTTTCCGGCGTGTTCGTCAACACCGCGGGCGGCATCGCCGGCGGCGACCGTTTCGACATCGACATTGTGGCCGGTGAGGGCGCGCGGCTGACGCTGACGACGGCGGCGGCCGAGAAGGTCTATCGCGCGCCGGGACCTGCGGCCCAGCTCAACATTGCGCTCAGGGCCGAGGCGGGCGCGCACCTTTCCTGGCTGCCGCAGGAGACCATCCTGTTCGACCGCGCGCGGATCTCACGGCGCATCGATATCGACCTGGCGGATGACGCCTCGCTTTTGCTGTGCGAAATCGTGGTGTTCGGCCGCGCCGCGATGGGCGAGCGGATGCTGCATGGCGAGTTCGTCGATCGCTGGCGGCTGCGCCGTGGTGGCCGGCTGGTGTTTGCCGAAACCATCCGGCTCGACGGCGATATCGGCGCAAAGCTCGCGCAACCCGCCATCGCCAGAGGCGGCGTCGCCATCGGCACCGCGCTGATCGTGCCCGGCGACGAAGCCGTGGTGGAGCGGATCCGCGAAGCATCAGACGCGTTCGGCGGCGAGGTCGGAATCTCCGCATGGAATGGATTTGCAATGGCACGCTTCTGTGCCCAAGATGCGGCGCGGCTCCGCGCCGACATGATGACCGTGCTCGGCCGCGCCTCCGGCGTGCCGCTGCCAAGACTCTGGCTTAATTAACGGCTCTGGCTCAATTAGATCACATCACTCGAGTGCCCGCATGAATCTCTCCCCCCGCGAAAAAGACAAGCTCCTGATCTCGATGGCCGCGATGGTTGCGCGCCGCAGGCTGGAGCGCGGCGTCAAGCTCAACCATCCCGAAGCGATCGCGATCATTTCCGACTTCATCGTCGAGGGCGCGCGCGACGGCCGCACCGTGGCCGATCTGATGCAGGCCGGCGCGCAGGTGATTACGCGGGCGCAGTGCATGGATGGGATTCCCGAGATGATCCACGACATCCAGGTCGAGGCGACGTTTCCGGACGGCACCAAACTCGTCACCGTGCATGAGCCGATACGATGAAGTCGTCATTCCGGGGCGGCGCAAAGCGCCGAACCTCAGATGTGCAAGTGCACATCGGGGAATCCAGAAGTAATTTATCTCGAGATTCCGGGTTCGAGGCTTCGCCTCGCCCCGGAATGACTGAGGAGAAAGTGCACGATGATCCCCGGTGAACGCTTCATCCAGGACGGTGAGATCGAACTCAATGCCGGTCGCAAGACCGTGACGCTCACGGTTGCCAATACCGGTGACCGTCCGATCCAGGTCGGCTCGCACTACCATTTCTTCGAGACCAATCCGGCGCTGAAATTCGATCGCAAGAAAGCCCGCGGCATGCGCCTCGACATCGCCGCGGGCACCGCGGTCCGCTTCGAGCCCGGCCAGACCCGCGATGTGCAACTCGTCGCGCTGGCGGGCAAACGCGTGATCTACGGCTTTCGCGGCGAGGTACAGGGCAAGCTGTGAGCTTAGGGGCGACAATGCGGGCAACACTAAAATCGTTGGTGCCGAACGACTATCCATCCTTGGAACAGTTCATACCCGATGATGAGCAGCATTTTGGTCTTTGGCTTACCTTGGACATAGGACCGGCCGATGGTGATGGAGCCGAAATTTTTCAGCTTCTTTATTGTTCGCCCACTTGGTTTCATGAGCATGAATTGAGGGACGGTGTGCGATCGGGCGAGCATACGATCTTCGCTAAAGTATATGATCGTCGTGCTCTCGTTGCTTTTGTGGAACGTCGAGTTCAGGCCTGCGAAGGAATAGATTGGCACGAAATTGCTCTAAAGCTTTCTCGTCTTTTCCATTGGGAATTCGACGGATATTCGCCGTCAACTTGAGGAACTCATGTCCGTAAAAATCAAACGTTCCGTCTATGCCGACATGTTCGGGCCCACCACCGGCGACCGGGTGCGGCTGGCCGATACCGATCTCATCATCGAGGTGGAAAAGGATTTCACCATTTACGGCGAGGAGGTGAAGTTCGGCGGCGGCAAGGTGATCCGCGACGGCATGGGCCAGTCGCAGGTCACCAACCGGCAGGGCGCGGCGGACACCGTCATCACCAACGCGCTGATCGTCGACCACTGGGGCATCGTCAAAGCCGACGTCGCGATCAAGGAAGGCATGATCTCGGCCATTGGCAAGGCCGGCAATCCCGACATCCAGCCGGGGGTCACCATCGTGATCGGTCCCGGCACCGACATCATTGCGGGCGAAGGCAAGATCCTCACCGCCGGCGGCTTTGACAGCCACATCCATTTCATCTGCCCGCAGCAGATCGAACATGCGCTGATGAGTGGCGTCACCTCGATGCTGGGCGGCGGCACCGGCCCGTCGCACGGCACCTTTGCCACCACCTGTACGCCCGGCCCATGGCACATGGGGCGGATGATCCAGTCGTTCGACGCGTTCCCGGTCAATCTCGGCATATCGGGCAAGGGCAACGCGGCGCGCCCGGCGGCGCTGGTGGAGATGATCAAGGGCGGCGCCTGTGCGCTCAAGCTGCACGAGGATTGGGGCACCACGCCGGCCGCGATCGACAACTGCCTGTCGGTGGCTGACGATTACGACGTCCAGGTGATGCTGCATTCCGATACGCTGAACGAGTCCGGATTCGTCGAAGACACGGTGAAGGCCTTCAAGGGCCGTACCATCCACGCCTTCCACACCGAGGGTGCCGGCGGCGGCCACGCGCCGGATATCATCAAAATTGCCGGCCTGAAGAACGTGCTGCCGTCCTCGACCAATCCGACGCGGCCGTTCACGCGCAACACCATCGACGAGCATCTCGACATGCTGATGGTGTGTCACCATCTCGACCCGTCGATCGCGGAAGATCTTGCGTTCGCCGAAAGCCGCATCCGGAAAGAAACCATCGCGGCGGAAGACATTCTGCACGATCTCGGTGCGCTCTCGATGATGTCGTCGGACTCGCAGGCGATGGGCCGGCTCGGCGAGGTCATCATCCGCACCTGGCAGACCGCCGACAAGATGAAGAAGCAGCGCGGCTCGCTGCCCGAGGACAAGGGCAACAACGACAATTTCCGCGTCAAGCGCTACATCGCCAAATACACCATCAATCCCGCGATCGCCCATGGCGTCTCGAAGCTGATCGGCTCAGTGGAGAAGGGCAAGCTTGCGGACCTCGTGCTGTGGTCGCCGGCGTTCTTTGGCGTCAAGCCGGATTGCATCATCAAGGGCGGCTCGATCGTGGCAGCTCCGATGGGCGATCCCAACGCCTCGATCCCGACGCCGCAGCCCGTGCATTACCAGCCGATGTTCGCGGCCTACGGCAAATCGCTGACCGCCTCATCCGTGGTGTTCACCTCCCAGGCGGCGATCACCGGCGGGCTGGCGCGCAAGCTCGGCATCGCCAAAAAACTCTATCCGGTCAAAAATACCCGGGATGGCATCTCCAAAAAGAGCATGATCCACAACGGCGCCACCCCCAAGATCGAGGTCGATTCCGAGACCTATGAGGTACGCGCAGACGGCGAGCTTCTGACCTGCGCGCCGGCCGAGGTGCTGCCCATGGCGCAGCGCTATTTCATGTACTAGGCTTTCGCCCGGGCGATCAAAGCCAGAACAAAAGTCCGGGAGAATTCACGTGATTTACGTCGTTGCCACGCTGACCATCAAGCCTGAAACGCGCGCCGATTTCATCGCGGCGGCCACCGCCTGCATCATGGAAACCCGCAAGGAGCCGGGCAACATCGCCTATGATCTGCATGAAAGCGTCACCGACCATTCCAAGATGGTGTTCGTGGAGCAGTGGGAAAACATGGAAGCGCTGGGGCCGCACCGGACCGCCGAGCACATGAAAACCTTCGGCCGCGTCGCGGTCAAATGCATGAGCGCGCCGCCGAAGATCGAATACATCACCCCCGAAAAAGTCGAAACCCGCTAATCAAGAAAAGTAAAGGGAGAGAAATCCATGATCTACGTGATCGCCACCACGCCGATGAAGCCGGAAAACAAGGACGACTTCATCAAGGGGCACAAGGCCTGCACCGCCGAGACGCTGAAGGAGAAGGGCTGCCTCTCCTATGACGGCCATGTCAGCGTCAATAATCCCAATCTCTATGTGGTGGTGGAACGCTGGGAGACCCGCGACGACCTCAATGCGCATGGCCGTGCGCCGCACATGAAGGTGTGGCGGGAATATTCATCGCAGATGAAGACCGCGCCGACCGTGATCGAGATCATCAGCGACGGCAAGGTGGAGAAACTGTAACTCAGATGATCCGCGCAACACGCGTTCAGGGCCAGCATCGCTGGACGGAAGCCGCCGCCGATACCGTGGTGCTCGATTTCGACGATCGGCACCGGCGGCGGATGGCGATGACTGGCACACGCGGGCTCGAATTCCTGCTCGACCTGGAAAACGCCATAGCGCTTCGCGGCGGTGACGCGCTGGTGCTGGAAGACGGCCGCCTGATCGAGGTGGTCGCCGCCCCCGAGCCGCTGATCGAGATCCGCGGCGCCGATCCGCTGCATCTGGTTCGCGTCGCCTGGCATCTCGGCAACCGCCATCTGCCGACCCAGATCATGCCGAAGGGCCTTCGCATCCGCCGGGACCACGTGATCGAGGCGATGGTGAAGGGCCTCGGCGCCCGCATCATCGAGATCGAGGCGCCGTTCGATCCCGAGGGCGGCGCCTATGCCAGCCATGCCCACGCACCGGAAGCCGAGCATGGGCATACCGGCCACGACCATTCCTCGCACGGTCACTCACACGATCACGACCACCACCATCATCATGATGAGCATTGCGACCACGATCATCACCACCACGATCATTCCCATGCTCATGACCACAAGTGAGCCGGTCCCGGCTGACGGGATGACGGCAGACGAGGGAGCGGCGCTGTACCGGCTGATGACGTGGCTGTCGCCGGCCTTTCCGGTCGGCGCGTTCTCCTATTCCAGCGGCATCGAATGGGCGGTGGAGGCCGGCGACATCACCGATGCCGCCTCGTTGCGCGCGTGGCTGACGGCGATGCTGGCCGACGGCTCGGGCTTTTGCGACGGCGTGTTTCTGGCGCAGGCGCACCGGGCGGCGACGGCAAACGACAAAGCCGCGCTGCGCGAGATCGCGGAGCTTGCCGCGGCCTTTGTGCCGTCGCGCGAGCGCCAGCTCGAAACCTCGACGCAGGGCCGCGCCTTCATCGACATCGCGCGCGCGGCCTGGACCTGCGGCGGCCTCGACGAGCTGGTTTCAGCTTGCGGCGGCGCCACCATCTATCCCGTCGCGGTCGGCCTCGTCAGCGCCGCGCACAGGATTCCGCTGGCGCCGGCAATGCATGCGTTCCTGCATGCGGTGGTCTCGAACTGGATTTCCGCAGGAAGCCGGCTGGTACCATTGGGGCAGACCGACAGCCAGCGTATCCTGGCAGCCCTCGAGCCCGTGGTGGTCGCGACCGCCGCACGCGCGCTGCAGGCCACGCTCGACGATCTCGGCAGCGCGACGTTTCGCGCCGATCTCGCCAGTCTTCGGCATGAGACGCAATATACGAGGCTGTTCCGGTCATGATGAGCAGGGCGATTCTCCTTCCACACGTCGTCCCGGCGAAGGCCGGGACCCATACGCCGCGGCCCATCGTTGAGGCGCGCTGTCAGATAACTTTTTTTGCCATAGCCACCGGCGACGGTTGTTGCGGAAGGGCGTCGGCCATCGTGCCGGACTGAAAGATCACGCGGTATGGGTCCCGGCCTTCGCCGGGACGACAATCGAGGGAACGTTCTAAATGTCCAAATCTCACGGCCCCTTACGTGTCGGCGTCGGCGGCCCCGTCGGCTCCGGCAAGACCGCGCTGATGGACCTGCTCTGCAAATCGATGCGCGAGCGTTACGACATCGCCGCGATCACCAATGACATCTACACCAAATGGGACGCCGAGTTCCTGGTGCGCTCGGGCTCGCTGACGGCGGACCGCATCGCCGGCGTCGAGACCGGCGGCTGCCCGCACACCGCGATCCGCGAGGACGCCTCGATGAATCTCGCCGCCGTCGCCGACATGCGCGCGAAATTCCCCAATCTCGATCTGGTGCTGATCGAGTCGGGCGGCGACAATCTGGCCGCCACGTTCTCGCCCGAACTCGCCGATCTCACGATCTACGTCATCGACGTCGCCGCCGGCGACAAGATCCCGTCCAAGGGCGGGCCGGGCATCACCCGCTCGGACCTGCTGGTCATCAACAAGATCGACCTCGCGCCGCATGTCGGCGCGTCCCTGGAAAAGATGGATACCGACGCAAGGCGGATGCGGGGCGAGCGCCCCTTCGTGATGACCAATCTGAAGAAGAGCGAGGGGCTCGAGCGCATCATCGGCTTCATCGAGACCAAGGGCGGCCTGCGCCCGGCGCCGAAGGCCAAGGTTGGGTAATGGCAGGGGTAGAGGCAGGTTAACGCCGCCGGATTTGGTTAACGCCGCGGCCCACCGCCCTGCGTCGGCGCGCCTTCTTAAATCCGCCATCCCGAGGCGCGACGGTGACAGGATGTCGCTTCGCAAGATATTGCTGGGATGCCTGGAACCAAACGGGTCCGGCTTCATTAGCATCTTCTGGCCCCGCGAAATCAGCGTTAGCGGCGGCCACTTGTTGCCCGCTGCCAACCCGTTAGTTGCGTGCTGATGATCGCTCATTCATATTCGCCCGCGATCGGCCGTCGTCCGGTTTACATTTGTTGCCGCCCCGGCAGACCTCGAATGTTTTCTTCTCTGCGCCAACACTTCATTCCCGAGTAAGCGAGTGGTCCGGCTGGGTTTCATTATCGGCTTCATCGCGCTGATTGGAGGTCTGCTCTCCGGTCTTGCGGCCTATCGCGTTCATGAACAGGAAGTGACCCTTGACGGCATCGCGCTGGCGCGCGCCATCGACGTTCACGCCAGCCTGGTGCAGGACCGGCTGACCGAACGCGAGCTGCTGGCGCGCGTCGCCTCCGGCCTGTTTCGCGCGCCGTCGGTGCTCAAGGCCAACATGCTGCAGCCGCTGCGCGCGTCGATCTACGCCTTCAAGACCGATTTCGTGGTCGCCAACTGGATCGCGCGGCTCAAGCCGGACGAACTGGAAGCGGCGCGCGCGGTACTGAAGAGCTCGGGATTCACCGATCCGACGATTCGCGATTTCGACGACCAGCCGCTGGATATGAAGGCGATCGACAAGCCGATCAACGTGCTGATGGACCTCGAGCCGCGCAGCGCGGATACGCTGAGCTTTCCGGGCCGCGCTTACGACCGCCACTCGATCATCGGGCCGGTGCTGACGCAGGTGATGGAGGGCGGCAAGCCGGTGGCGTCGGATCCGATCCCGCTGTTGCGCAAGGATGGTCCGGTCGGAATCGTGCTCGCGGCGCCGGTCTATCAGGAAGGCTCCAGCGAGGCCGCAGGCTTCGTCACGTTCTCCTACGAACTGGCGACGCTGATGTTGACCAATGACGACCGGTCGCTGTTTGCGGTGGTGCTGAAGGACCCGAGTGACGTCAATGACGAATTCGTCGCCAACGACCAGGGTGCCGTCACCTTGCAGCCGGTCAGGCCGGAGGGCCCGGCGCCGTCGATGGTTCGCACCGTGACCTTCGGCGGCCGCGACTGGTCGCTCGGCTATTACGCCAAGACCAACGTGGCCGTGCGGGCGCAGCAGACGGCGGTGATCGTGGCGGCGATCGGGCTGGCGCTGACCGGCATCGTCTGCGGCCTGTTCGGCTATGTCGCCTACAACAACTTGCGGCTCAGCCGCGAGATCCAGGTGCGGATCGGCTTCGAGCGGCGGCTGACGGCCGTGATCGACGAGCTCAACCACCGGGTCAAGAACATCCTCGCGGTGATCCAGTCGATCGTGACGCGAACGCTGCGCCACGGCTCCGACATCGACGTCTCGCGCGAACTTTTGATCGGACGCATCCATGCGATGTCGAACGTGGTCACGCTGCTGAGCGAGAGCCAGTGGCAGGGCGTCAAGCTGAAGGGGCTGTTCGAGTCGCGCGCGATACCGCATGCCGATCGCATCGCGGTCAACGGTCCTGATATCGCGGTGAGCGCGCGCGCCGCGCAGTCGCTGTCGCTGTTGTTCTTCGAACTGGCGTCGCATTCCGACGAGGGCCTGTCGCTGGTCGGCAAGCATCCGCATATCGTCGCGAACTGGGAAATATCGGGCGAGGAGCCGGATACGGTTTTCCATTTCCGCTGGGAGGAGTTCAACACGTCAGCGGCGACCCGGCGCGAGGACAGTGATTTCGGCCTGATCCTGCTCGACCGCGTGGCGCCGGAAGCGCTCGGCGGCACCGCCAAGCGCTTTTTCACCGATGTCAGCTACGTCTATGAGCTGACCGCGCCCATGGTCACCGTCGTCGACATGACCGAACGCGACCGCACCGAACAGCTCTCCGCCCCGGTGCGGCCGGTGAAGTAGTGACGTCGTAGGGTGGGCAAAGCGCAAGCGTGCCCACCATTCAAACAATGACTCGATCGATGGTGGGCACGGCGCAAGCGCGCCTTTGCCCACCCTACGAATTCCGGAACCAAACTACTCGTTCGAGAATTTTATCCGTATCAATCAGATGACGGACGGAGACCATCCATGGGACGCTATCTGCTGTTATGGCTGCTCGGCATACCCTTGCCGATTCTCGTGCTGATCTACGCCTTCGGCGGCCTGAATTAAAAACCCAAGACTTCCGACAACAAAAAAGGCGGCCCGGTTGGGCCGCCTTTTTGTCATGCGAACCGGTGCATGTCAGCTGTTGCCGCCGATCACCGCGCGCACCGTGTTGTCGGGGCCGAAATCCTCGGCGCCGTCGACATAGAGCAGGGCGGAAAGCTTCGAGCGCGCGCGGTTGACGCGGCTCTTGATGGTGCCGACCGCGCAGCCGCAGATGGCCGCTGCGTCCTCATAGGAGAAGCCGGAGGCGCCGACCAGGATCAACGCTTCGCGCTGGTCCTGAGGCAGCTTGTCGAGCGCGACGCGAAACTCCTCGAACTCCAGATGCGCGTTCTGCGCCGGCTGGGTCTTCAGGGTTTTGGCGTAATTGCCCTCGGCGTCCTCGACCTCGCGCCGCCGCTTGCGATAGTCGGAGCGGAACAGATTGCGCAGGATCGTGAACAGCCAGGCCGGCAGGTTCGAACCGGGCTGGAAGGAGTCGATGTTGGCGATCGCGCGCAGCAACGTTTCCTGCACCAGATCGTCCGCACGGTCGCCATTACCGCTGAGCGAGATCGCGAACGCGCGCAAGGACGGTACCGACGCCAGGATGTCGTCGCGAAGGGAATCTGTGAGAGGCATTAGTCCCTCCCGTCAGTTTTTGCAGCTTGGTCCGTTTGGGCCGTTTGAGCCACCGCCGCTTCGGGCCCGTCGAGCTTCCGGATCAGCTCCGCAAAGCGGTCTGGTACCCCTTGGCGCACCACGTCGTCATACATGGCGCGCAGCTGGTGGCCGATTCTAGACTGGATCTCGGCATTGAGACCGCCCTGCTTCTTTACTTCTTTCATGATGTCATCCACGCTTCCCCGAGTGTTAAGTACCTTGTATTTCAAGACTTTTCCTCGAAATTAGGCCTTGGCCGCCCGCGCTCTTGGTCAAAGCCTAATGCGATGGGTCCAGAAAAGTTCCGAAATTAGGGAACTGTTTGAAGGAACTTTTTCGCCCCTCAGGCGTATTCGGGGATGACAGGGGAACCGGGTCGCCCCGTTTCAGGATAGGTTACGCCGGACCAGGCGTTCAGGTTCGACCCAGATGTGGCCCGCACAGGGCCTCAGACAAGGATGGAGTGGGGATGTCCCGATCACAGCTCGTTGCTGAACATTTGCCGCTGTTGCGGCGCTACGCCCGCGCGCTGACCGGAAACCAGTCGTCAGGTGACGCTTATGTCGGGGCCATGCTGGAGGCGCTGCTGCAGGATGGCTCGCTGCTCGACGAAAAGCATGGTCCGCGCGCCGGACTGTTCCGGCTGTTCACGCAGATCTGGAATTCAGTCTCGGTCAACGAGAATCCTGATGTTGCGACGCTGGCCCTGCCGTCGGAGCGCCGGCTCTCGAACATCACGCCGTTGCCGCGCCAGGCCTTCCTCCTGCTGTCGCTGGAAGGTTTTTCCGAAGAAGAAGTTTCGTTCATCCTCGGCACCGACATCGCCGAGACCCGCAAGCTTGCGGACGCCGCCGGCCGCGAGATGGCGGCGGAAATCGCCACCGACGTTCTCATCATCGAGGACGAGACCTTCATCGCGATGGACCTCGAGAGCCTCGTGAAGAACCTCGGCCACAACGTCATCGGCGTCGCCCGCACCCATGCCGATGCGGTCGCGCTGGCCAAGAACAAGAAGCCGGGCCTGATCCTTGCCGACATCCAGCTCGCCGACGGCTCTTCCGGTCTCGATGCGGTCAACGAGCTCTTGAAGGTGTTCGAGGTCCCGGTGGTGTTCATCACCGCCTATCCCGAGCGCTTCCTCACCGGCGAACGCCCGGAGCCGGCGTTCCTGATCTCAAAACCGTTCCAGCCCGCGATGGTCTCGGCGGTGGCGAGCCAGGCGCTGTTCTTCCAGCGCAACTCCCGCAACCGCGCGCCGAGGGCGGCGACGGGTTAGGCTGGTATCGTTGTACTAAAACGAAAACGGCGCGCTTCACGGCGCGCCGTTTTTCTTTGCGTCGCTCCGGCTTTCTTTCGTCGTCCCGGCGAAGGCCGGGACCCATACGCCGCGGCCGGAATCGTTGGAAAGAAAGACAACGACTACCGTGCAAGACAAATTCCGCTGGTGGTTATGGGTCCCGGCCTTCGCCCTAGGCCATGCACACATCTTCTGGAGTCTTCTCAACGACTTGGCGCAAGAACGCAGAGAAATGATGCATTTTTGCTGAGCTGCACTCGCGAAATTTCGTCACCCTGTAGCGACTAAGTCCTTGATCAAGAGTCAATTTTTTGACTCGAAAAGATGTGTGCATGGCCTAGGGCCTTCGCCGGGACGACGATAATTGTGAGCCGCGCGCCTCAGTTATGCGGCTCGCTCAACCTGCGCGCCAGCACCGTGCCAGGTCGTCAAGTCAACAGCGCCGGCACAGGCTCCGCAGTCTGGCGTTGATCGCCGAATTTTCCTCGCGGATAGCGGCGTCTTGCTTGCGGATTTCGGCCTCCTTGATGGGGTCGAGGGGCGTCGGTGGCCGTTGAGTAGAAAAAATTACCGGCAAGAAAAAAGTCAGGTCATCTGTTTCGGGCGGCGCCGCCGGAAAAGGTCGCGCCCGGTCGACCATCGCCAGAGCTTCGGCATCCAGTATCGCCGAGCCGGTACTTTCCTTGAGCCAACTCGAAACCAGCGTGCCCGAGCGGTCGAGGACGAAGCCGACTACCGCAGAACCGGCCAGCTTCCGCGCCTCAAGCGGATACCGCCTGTTCGCCATCAAACGATCGCGGATTTGTTTCGTCCATTGAACGGCAGCTTCAGTCTCGGCGTAACCAGGCACTGCAACGCAAATCAGAAAAATCAGGCAACCGAGCCGTAACCACATGGGAATGATCTAACCGCCTTCATATTCCGTTTCGCCGCGCGCACCCTCCAGTTGATCGCAAGGCGAACTAACCGCGTCAATCGAAATCTACCGGTGCGCCCCACACACCTCCCTGATATCCCGCGCCAGCGCATCGACCCTTTCCGGATCGGCGTCCCAGGCGAACATGAAACGCGCGCCGCCGCCGATGAACGTATAAAATTGCCAGCCGCGCTGGCGCAGCGCTTCCAGCCGGTCGGCGGAGGCGCGCAGGAAGACCGCATTGGCTTCGACCGGAAACATCAGCTTGAAATCCGGCAAATCGGCCACAGCGGCAGCGAGCCGCGCGGCGCCGGCGTTGGCATGCTGCGCATTGCGCAGCCACGCGCCGTCCTGCAGCATGCCGACCCAGGGGGCTGCGAGGAAGCGCATCTTCGAGGCAAGCTGCCCCGCCTGCTTGCAGCGATAGTCAAAATCCTCGGCCAAAGTGGCATCGAAAAACAGGATCGCTTCGCCGACCGCCATGCCGTTCTTGGTGCCGCCGAAACACAGCAAATCGACACCGGCCTTCCAGGTCATCTCCGCCGGCGAACAATTCAGCGACGCACAGGCGTTGGCAAAGCGGGCGCCGTCCATGTGCAGCCGCAGGCCGAGTTCGCGGCAAGTCGCCGCCAGCGCCCGGATTTCACCCAGCGAATACACCTGGCCGGTCTCGGTCGGCTGCGTGATCGTGACCACGCGCGGCTTCGGGAAATGGATGTCGGATCGGCCGGTGGCGAGGGAGGCTACCTGCTCCGGCGTCAGTTTGCCGTCCTCGCTCGCCGCGATCAGAAGCTTGGAGCCGTTGGAGAAGAATTCCGGCGCGCCGCATTCGTCGGTCTCCACATGGGCCGACGAAAAGCAGATCACGCTGTGATAGGACTGGCACAGCGATGCCAGCGCCAGCGAGTTGGCGGCGGTGCCGTTGAAGGCGAAAAACACTTCGGCGTCCGGCTTTTCGAACAGCGCCCGGAACGCGTCCGACGCGCGCTGGGTCCAGGGATCGTCGCCATAGGCGGTCGCGTGCCCCTGATTGGCCTCCGCCATCGCCGCCCAGGCCTCCGGGCAAATGCCGGCATAATTGTCGCTCGCAAACTGCTGGGGATTGGTGGTCATCGCGCGGGTCGCTTTCGTGGGGAGATCTGCAGCCGGGCAGCCGGCTCGGCACCTTTTGCCAAGGTTTTTTATCAGGCCGCAAGGCGGCTTTGCCGACGAGGGACATAATTCGCGACGAAACAAGGCCGTGTTCGTATGGATTCAACGAAAAACCCGCCGGGTTGAGTGGCGGGCTTCCCTGGCATTACCTCGCGCGCGGGCCTTCGGGGCCCTACGCGACCTTCCGAGCACCGATCAACCCTTGTACGTCCCGGCGACGACCATCCGCACCGCCAGAAGCATTTCGTACTGGGCTTTCGTCACCTGATGGCGTTCGCCACCGGACACGATGTCGAGTTCGTTGTCCGAGAGCGCACTGTCTTCGAAGCGAGCCGCGTAAGCGTCGTTGATCTGAACGTTCATGGCAGTTCTCCGGTTTGCGAGGTGAGGCGCGACCACCGCGTCCCCTTGTCCCTCGATTTGGAGAATGCCCGCTGCCGAACCGGAAAGCTGTCACCTGGGGAACAAGCCCCGTGCCCGACTTGGCCGGGTACAAAGCGGAAATCTATCGGCCGCAACGATCAGGGGGACGTCCTGTGGGAACGGAATGCCAGCCGGACAACTCGTTGTCAGGCGCAAAAAAAGCGGGGCGCGACCGGCATCACCACGGTCGCGCCCCACATCACCGGTCTATGGGGCAGGGGGAATGACCGGCTTTTGGAAAGACTCGCAAGTCCGGGAGTCGTTCCAGGCGCCTTCAAATATTTTCGTACACGGTTAAGTGATCGGTTGTCCGCCGAACCCGCACGGCCTGGTTCGTGTTGTGTTCATGATCGCCATGGGGCGAGGGACACACCAACATGTCACAGATTCATAAGGGAATTTTCGGCTCGCTCGCGATCGCCCTGAGCCTTGGCGCGGGCGCGGTCCAACTCGCTTTCGCCCACGACCTGATCGGCAGTCGCCAGGCGACGGCTGCGGCGCCTGAAACCGGCGTCAATCGCGCCGGCAAGTCCGATCGCGCGTCGGTTCCCGCTGCGCCCGGGCAGACCCAGACCATTGCGCTGCGGCACGACGGCGTCGCTGATACCTCGGTGCTGGTCCGCGTGCCCGTCGCCAAAGCGGCGCGCAACGAAACGCGCAACGGCCCGGCGCCGACCGCGCCGGTGACGAAGCCCGCGCCGAAGAAAATCACCATCGCCTGCGAGCCACCGGTCAGCGTCCTGACCGATGTGGCCAAGCTGCTCCAGCCCGGGCGGTGCGTGACGTAAGCGGTTTTGGTCGCCATCTCTCTCTCCCTGTCATTCCCAGATGCGCAATTGCGCATCGGGGAATGACAGGGAGAGATGCGACAAATCAACCCGACGGGCAAATCAATTCGGATTTGCAGAATCCGTGTCAAGTCCCGAAATAAAAAATATTTCGCTTTTCCAGAAGCCAAATCAGGGCATATATCTGCCATCCCGTCCTGGTCAGAAGGGCGTCGGCCGTCGTCACGGACGTTGGACGGGTTGCGGTGGACGCCGATGTTGCGAAGACGTAACGCGACAGAGGCGTACGGCGAAGTCGTGTGGTCCTGGCGCCCCGTTGCTGGCGTCACGTTCGTGAGGAGCCAAACGCTTCTTGCGGGCAATGGTGGCAAGAAAGCCCGTTCACCAGGGAGAGCACGATATAAGCCGTAAAGCCATTGCGCAGGGAAGGCCGGGTGTTCTCCGCTGCCCTGTATGCTCGTGTGCATTTTGTTTTGTGCAAACCGCACGCGAGACCGCGGGTGCAGCGCGCACCCGGTCTTCCCT
>NZ_JAFCLR010000074.1:0-18225 GCF_018131065.1 Bradyrhizobium sp. AUGA SZCCT0431
CAGCCCGAAATTACCTTGCCATCGTCACTGTCGCCGCCATCGTCTTATGGATGCGATAAGTGTCCACGCCACCTAGAAGGCGGTCCGTGCAGCAAGTCTTTCTCTGGCGGCGCCAAATTTCGAAACGGTGACCGGCTTGTGTGGAATTATTTTCCGAATAGCATTGTTGAGAGCAATGCATTTGGAAGAAAGTTTTACACATGAGCGACGTCATCACCGCTTCCTCGGAAGTTCCCCGCCGCATCGATGCGATCGACCGCAAGATCCTGCGGGTGCTTCAGGAAGACGCATCGCTGTCGGTGGCCGAGATCGGCGAGCGCGTCGGGCTTTCCTCCACGCCATGCTGGAAGCGCGTCCAGCGCATGGAGAACGAGGGCATCATCACCGGCAAGGTCGCGCTGGTCGACCAGAACAAGATCGGCCTCGGGTTGTCGGTGTTCGTCTCGGTGGAGAGCGACGATCACTCCGATGCGTGGCTGAAGAAATTCGCGGCCGCCGTCAGCGCCATGCCTGAAGTCATCGAGTTCTACCGCATGGCCGGCGACGTGGACTATGTGCTGCGCGTAGTGGTCGCCGACATGCGGAGCTATGATCTTTTCTACAAAAAGCTGATCGGTGCGGTCGCGCTGAAGAATGTCACCTCGCGGTTCGCGATGGAAAAGATCAAGTCGGTCACCGCACTGCCGGTTCCGGCGTTCGAGGCGGCATAGGAGCCGCCTCGCCATCGTGGGCCCGTGTGAGCGCCTGCTCGATCAGTCGCGCTTCGGCGTCCAGATCTTCGCATCGCCCGCGTTGACCTTTACCGGCAGCAATCCTTCCGCAAAGAACGCGTCGGCAATGCGTTGCTGTTCGGACAGGCCGGGCGCCGTGACAATTCCGACCTTGTAGGAACGATGGCTGTTGGCTTCCTTCACCGTCGCCGCATCGATGCCCCAGAGGCCCGACAGCAACTTCGCCGCGTCATCCTGATGCGCCTTGACCCATTTGCCGGTCTCGTCGAGCTTGCCGAAGATGGCATTCAGCACGTCGCCGCGCCGATCCGCAAACGCAGCCGACGACAGATAATATCGCTTGTAGCTCGCAAGGCCGTTGCTGCCGTCGGACAGCACCCGCGCGTTGGACTGGCGCTGGGCGCTGGTCAGGAACGGATCCCAGGCCACCCACGCATCGACATTGCCGCCGATGAAGGCGGCGCGGCCGTCTGCCGGCGTCAGATAGGCCGGCGAGATATCCTTGAAGCTCAGGCCCGATCTGGCGAGCGCGGCGAGCAGCAGGAAATGACTGCCGGCGCCTTTTGTCACCGCAACCTTCTTGCCCTTCAGGTCGGCCAGCGTCTTGATGGGCGATTCCGCGCCGACCAGAATGGCCTGCGCCGACGGTGAAGCGGCTTCCTCCGCGATATAGGCAAGCCTGGCGCCTGCGGCCTGCGCGAACAGCGGCACGGTATCGGCGACGTCAGCGCCGAAGTCGATGTTGCCGGTGTTGATCGCCTCCAGCAGCGGCAGGCCGCTGGTGAATTCATGCCAGGAGACGCGGACGCCGAACGGCGCGAGCGCCTTTTCCAGCTCGCCATTGGTTTTCAAAATAGCGGTCAGCGTCGAGGATTTTTGATAGCCGATGCGAATCGTATCGGATGGCGGCGTCTGCGCGGCCACGGACGTTGCGGAAACGACAGCGATGGCTGCGATGGCTCCGATGATTGATGCGGTGCGGTTGCCCATGGAGTTTGATCTGCCTGACATTAAAGGGATCAAAACAGGCTAGAGGCCGCGCAACCGTGGTCAATAGAACCGCTCTTTCTTGTTGTCACGCGATCCGCATGACGATGCTACGCCGGTCGGCATTCGCAGAGAGAAATTCCAAGCTGCATATTTGATAGGCGTTCGTCGATCTCAGCGGCGGTCGCTTATGACTCTGGGTGGATCAGGTTCCGCTGCTGCCTAATGCAAGATTAACGAAATGGCGTCGGGCAAGCGTCAAGAAAAATGCGTCGTTGTAAATCGTGTTCCGGCAATAAACGCGTCGTCACGAGCCGAACTAACAGTGCCGTCATTGCTATTTTTGCGGAGCACTCGACAGCGTTTCAAAGCGCCACCATCATCTCTTGCATCGCATGATCGCGCATCGCCGCGAGCATGATCGTTCAGGAGAATGTGATGAAGCGTCGGGAGTTTCTCGGATTGTCGGTTGCCGGTGCCGTTGTCGCGCTGTCGCCGCGTGCGCGGGCGCAGGCGCCGGTGAAGGAAATCCGCATCGGCTATCAGAAGACCGGCGTGCTCGTGATTGCGCGGCAGCAGGCCATTCTGGAAAAACACTTCGCCGCAAAACAAATTTCCATCAAATGGATCGAGTTCACGTCGGGGCCGCCGTTGCTGGAAGCGATGAGCACCGCCAGCATCGATCTTGGCGCGGTCGGTGACACGCCGCCGATCTTTGCCCAGGCGGCGAATGCGAACATCGTCTATGTCGCGGGATCGCCGATCACCAACGGGCAGGGCATTCTGGTTCCCGCCAATTCCAGCATTCGCTCGATTGCCGATCTGAAAGGCAAGCGGATCGGATTCGCCAAGGGTACCAGCGCGCATAACGTTCTGATCGCGACGCTGGAAAAGGCCGGTCTCACCTACGCCGATATCACGCCGGTCTATCTGTCGCCGCCCGATGCGGGGCCGGCATTCGCCAATGGCAGCATCGAAGCCTGGGCGATCTGGGATCCATACTTCGCGATCGGCGAGAAAAAGCAGAACGGCCGGATCCTGATCAACGCCTACGAGGTCGCCAAGACCAATTCGTTCTATCTCGCCAACCGCGATTTCGCGAACACCAACGTTCAGCACACCCGCGACATCATCGCAGGCCTGGCGGAAGCCGCCCGGTGGGCGGAAGGAAATCGCGACGCCGTGGCAAATGCGCTCGCCGCCGTGACCGGCGTTCCGCTGGAAGTCCAGACCGTCGCGGCCAACCGCGCCTCGTTTGCGATCGGACCGGTGACGGAGGCGATCATCGATACCCAGCAGGCCGTCGCCGATCGTTTCTTCAAGCTCGGGCTGATCCCGAAGCCGATCGTGGTTCGCGACATCGTCTGGCGCAATACCCAGACCTGAATTCGAGAAGAGCCATTCCAATCAATGCAGAGGATTTCATCATGAAGCGTTTCATCAAACGCCTGATCGCGAGCGCCATGCTGTCTCTCGCCATCGTCGGCTCGACGGTCGGCGCAAGCTACGGGCAGGACAAGGTCGTCCGCATCGGCTTCCAGAAATACGGCAAGCTGGTGCTGCTCAAGAGCAAGGGCACACTCGAGGGCAAGCTGAAGGCCGCGGGCTATCAGGTGGTATGGACGGAATTTCCGTCCGGGCCGCCGCTGCTCGAGGCGCTTAATGTCGGTGCCATCGATTTCGGCAACACCGGCGAAGCGCCGCCGATCTTCGCGCAGGCCGCGGGCGCGCCGATCCAGTATGTAGCCTATGAGCCGCCGGCGCCGAAGGGCGAAGCCATCCTGGTGCCGAAGGACAGCAAGATCGCTTCGGTCGCGGATCTCAAAGGCAGGAAGGTGGCGCTGAACAAAGGCTCCAACGTTCACTATCTCTTGGTGAAGGCGCTGGAGAAGGCTGGCATCAAATACTCGGAGATCGAGCAGGTGTTTCTGGCGCCGGCCGATGCGCGGGCTGCGTTCGAACGTGGCGCGGTCGATGCCTGGGTGATCTGGGATCCGTTCCAAGCCGCCGCCGAAGCCGCTACCGGCGCGCGGACGCTCGCCGACGGCACCGGCATCGTCTCGAATTATCAGTTCTATTTCGCCTCGAAGAAGTTCATTGGCGCCGACCCGAAAATCGTGGATCTCGTGCTGGCCCAACTCAGCGAAGTCGACGATTGGGCGAAGGGCGACATTCACACCGTCGCCGAGCAACTGGCGCCGGCGATCGGTCTTCCGGTCCCGGTCGTCGAGGTCGCCCTGAAACGGCAGTCCTACGGCATCAAGCCGATCACTGACAGCGTGATCGCCGATCAGCAACAGGTCGCCGACGCGTTCTTCGCGCTCGGTCTTATTCCCAAGCAAATCAAAATTTCCGACGCGGCTCGGAGGCCGGGCACATGAGCAACCAAACATCAGCGAATGCCAACATCCTCTGGTTCCTGCCGACCCATGGCGATGGCCGCTATCTCGGCACCACCACCGGCGGACGGGAAGTGAACTTCAACTATCTGCGCCAGATCGCGCAGGCCGCGGACCAGCTCGGCTATTACGGCGTGCTGCTGCCGACCGGGCGAAGCTGCGAAGATTCCTGGGTGGTGGCGTCAGCCGTTGCGCCCTGGACCGAGCGGCTGCGCTATCTGGTGGCGGTGCGGCCCGGCCTGCAATCGCCGAGCGTCGCCGCGCGCATGACCGCGACGCTCGACCGGTTGTCGAACGGGCGCCTACTGGTCAACGTCGTCACCGGCGGCGATCCCGTCGAGAACAAGGGCGACGGCATTTTCCTCGATCACGACGCGCGTTATGCCGTGACGCGCGAGTTCCTCAACGTCTATAGCGACCTGCTCGCCGGCAAGACCGTCAATGTGGAAGGCAAGCACATCCGCATCGAGGATGGCCGCCTGCTGTTTCCGCCGGTGCAGGCGCCGCGGCCGCCGCTGTACTTCGGCGGATCGTCGGATGCCGGCATCGATGTCGCGGTCGACACGGTCGACAAATATCTGACCTGGGGCGAGCCGCCGGCGCAGGTGGCCGAGAAGATCAATCGTGTGAAAGCCGTCGCGGACGCGCGCGGACGAAAGCTTTCATTCGGTATCCGCCTGCATGTGATCGTCCGCGAGACCAATGCGGAGGCCTGGAAGGCGGCAGATGAGCTGATCCAGCACGTGACCGACGAAACCGTCGCCTCGGCGCAGAAGATATTTTCCCGGATGGATTCGGTCGGCCAGCAGCGCATGGCGCAGTTGCATGGCGGTCGTCGCGACAAGCTCGAGATCAGCCCCAACCTGTGGGCCGGTGTCGGCCTGGTGCGCGGCGGGGCGGGGACGGGATTGGTCGGCGATCCCGCCACGGTGGCGGCGCGGATCCGCGAATACCAGGATGTCGGCATCGATACCTTCATCATGTCGGGCTATCCGCATCTGGAGGAAGCCTATCGCTTCGCCGAACTGGTGTTTCCGCTGCTGTCGCTGAAGCAGCCGAACAATGTGACGCCGATCCGCGTCAATACCGGCCCGTTCGGCGAGACCATCGCCAACGAACATCGTCCCCTCGTCAAGGCATCGCAATCATGAGTCTGATCGAAAGTCTTCCGCGTGTCCGACGCCTGCGCTTGCCGCGGGCCGACGGCCTCATTCCATGGATCGTGCCGCTTGCGATCATCCTGATCTGGCAGGCGGCTTGCGTCACCGGCTTCGTCTCGGCGCGGGTGCTGCCGGCGCCGAGCGATGTGGCGCTGGCTGGATGGAAGCTGCTGCTGTCGGGCGAACTGGTGCGCAATATCTGGGTCAGTTTCTGGCGCGCCAGCGTCGGCTTCCTGATTGGCGGCAGCATCGGCTTTACCTTCGGGCTCGCCAACGGCCTGTCGCAGCTCTCGAGCAAATTGACCGACACGACGTTGCAGATGGTGCGCAACATTCCGCATCTGGCGCTGATCCCGCTCGTCATCCTGTGGTTCGGCATCGATGAGTCGGCCAAACTGTTCCTGGTCGCGCTTGGCGTGTTCTTTCCGATCTACCTCAACACGCTGCATGGCATCCGCACCGTCGATCCGCAACTGATCGAGATGGGCCGCATTTACGGCATGACCGACGGCGAATTGTTCCGCCGGGTGATCTTTCCGGGCGCGTTGCCGTCGATCTTCGTCGGCCTGCGTTTTGCGCTCGGCATCATGTGGCTGACCTTGATCGTGGCGGAAACCATCGCGGCGTCATCCGGCCTCGGCTACATGGCGATGCAGGCGCGCGAATTCATGCTGATCGACGTCGTGGTGCTCTCCATCCTGATCTACGCGTTGCTTGGCAAACTTGCCGACAGCGCTTCACGCGCGCTGGAGCGGCTGACGCTGTCCTGGCATCCCGCCTTCCAGAAACATTGAGGCAGAAACTTTTGAGGATTGAAATGCAGGAAGCTCTTCGTTTTCGCCCCGCGGATGCCCAAGCCGTGGACCAGCCCGAGTTTGTCAAGCAGGCGCGGCTGTTGCGGCGGGATGCCGACGCCCTGTTGCGCGGGCTTTCGCTGACGATCCGGGGATTGCGCAAATCGTTCGGCGACAACGAGGTGCTGCGCGGCATCGATCTGCACATTCCGGCAGGGCAGTCCGTCGCCATCGTCGGCCGCAGCGGTTGCGGCAAGAGTACGCTGCTGCGGCTGATCGCGGGCCTTGAAACGATTACCGCGGGTACCATCAGTTTTGGCGAGGAAACGCGCGCCGAAGACGTCCGCGTGATGTTTCAGGAGCCGCGGCTGCTGCCCTGGGCCCGGGTGCTGTCGAACGTCGAGGTCGGCCTCGGCCGCGAGCGGACCTCGCCGGACGCGCAGGCCCGCGCTGATAGCGCGCTGGTCGAAGTCGGCCTCGACGACAAACGGGCGCAATGGCCGGCGGTTCTCTCCGGCGGACAAAAACAGCGCGTGGCGCTGGCGCGGGCCTTGGTCAGCCGCCCGCGCGTGCTGGCGTTCGACGAACCGCTCGGCGCGCTTGATGCGTTGACGCGGATCTCGATGCAGCGGCTGCTGGAGCGGGTCTGGCAGGATCAGGGATTCACCGCGATCCTGGTGACGCATGACGTAGCCGAGGCGGTTGCACTGGCCGACCGCGTTCTGGTGATTGAGGACGGCCGCATCGCGCATGACATTGACGTCAATATCCCACGCCCAAGGCGTCGGGGTTCGGCGGAACTCGCCGCGCTGGAAGGCGCGATCCTGAAGAACCTGCTGCAAGGCACCGAGGACACTTCCGACCTGTGAGGCCATCATGAACTCCGTTGTCCGGCATATCGCGATCGACCGTCAGGTTTCCCAAGAGGTTTCCCAGGACGATTTCCGTGGCGCCATGCGCCAGTTGACGGGCGGGGTGAGCGTCATCACGGCGGGGCGAGCTAAGGACATTTCGGGCATGACGGTGACCTCGGTGTCGTCGCTGTCGGTCGATCCGCCGGCGCTGATTGTCAGCGTCAACCGGAACGCGTCCTCATGGCCGCTCGTGCAGCGGTACGGCTTCTTCGGCGTCAATATCCTGACACCGGATCAGATCGATGTCGCCGAGCGCTTTGCCGGCAAGGACGGGCTCAAGGGCGCCGAACGGTTTGCCGGCGCGGAATGGAGGACGCGCGCTTCAGGCGTGCCGCTGTTGGTGGGCGCGCTGGCCGCGATCGATTGTGAGGTGGAGGAAATCGTCGAGCGGCATTCCCATGCGATTCTGATCGGCCGCGTGCTGGACCTGCAGCTGTCGACCCGCACCGCGGCGCTGGCCTATTGGCAGGGCCAATATGTCGCGATCGACCGCGACGACGATGCGGTCCGGCTGGCGGAGGTCAGCGTTCCCGCGCCACGCGTGCCTCGCGATAATGTCAGCCGGTCTAGTTCAGGATTGCGCTGAGCGTCGCCGGTGAGTCGATGATCACTGTGCTGCCACGCACACCTCGCCACAGAGCGGTAATGGTTTGCGCTGCACCGGCCAACGGTATGTTGACGATCAGTGTGGTTGGTACGCGGCCGGTGTTAGGTACGATTGGCGTACCGCTCGTGAATCCTCCCACGACCGGCGACACGGCGCCATTGATCGCGATGCCGAAGATTCCGCCAGGGGAGGCTGGACCCTCGGCGTAAACATAGGGCAAGTTCAGGATAATCAACGCGGAAGTGCCGACGCCTTCTGGAATGTTGAAGGTGAGCCCGGGAATCGGTACGTACGAATCGGACGTTGTCGACTGCGTCCCACTCGTCTGCGCATATATGGTCATGATCGCTCTCCCGTTGTCTATTAAAACCATAGCAACAAAAGGTTGAGCGGGGCAAATGGAATCGCGGACCGGAAAATGTGAAAATTCGGTGACGGGGACCGGCGCGGACTGGTCGTGGCCATGGCCTTCAGCGCGCGCACGGATTAGAAGGCTTGGAGTCGTTTTCCTCCCGATTGGGATATCGTGCCTTGGTGCGCAAGCTCCTGCAAATCGTCTTACCGACGCAGTCGTTTCGGCAGCGTCATGCCGTGCGCCTGGTCCAATGCGGCGTGTAATCTGATGAAGCGTATCGCGGTCTGGGCATTCTACGGCGTCGGCGCGTTCGCGATCGGCTATCTCGCGCTCTACGCCTATGCCGTCTTCACCGGGCGCGATCTGCAGCCTGGCGATCCCATCCGCATCTTCCGCAACCCGGACGCACCGAGTTATTCGGCGCGGGGTTCGAAAACTCTGGCGTCATTGCGAGCGGAGCGAAGCAATCCATAGTGCCCCAACCGAGGGATGGATTGCTTCGTCGCTTCGCTCCCTTGCGCAAACGCTTCGCGTTTGTCGCAGGCAATGACGTTGATAGAGCGTCAACTACCCCGCCGCCGCAAAGCGCTGATAGTCGCCGGCGCCGGCCGGCGTGATCGGTATTCCGCCGTCGGCATATTCGTTCAGCTTGTTGCGCAGCGTGCGGATCGAGATGCCGAGGATGTTGGCCGCGTGGGTGCGGTTGCCGAGGCAATGCTTGAGCGTCTCCAGGATCAGGTCGCGTTCGACGTCGGCCACCGTGCGGCCGACCAGCGCGCGGGTCACCTGTTCGGCGGCGAAGGTGGCGTGGGCCACGGCCGGCGCGGTCTTGGCAAGGTCGAGGCGGTCGCCGTCGGGAGTGAGGATGGCGTCCGCGCCGATCTCGTCGCCCTGCGCCATCAGCACCGAGCGGTGCATGGTGTTTTCCAGCTCGCGGACGTTGCCCTGCCAGCGGTTTGATGTCAGCACCCGCCGCGCGTCGCTGGAGATCGGGCGCAACGGCACGCCGTTGGCTTCGGAATATTTCTTCGCAAAATGGTGCGCCAGTTCGATGATATCCGCCGGCCGGTCGCGCAGCGCCGGGATCTTCAGATTGACGACGTTGAGCCGGAACAGCAGATCCTCGCGAAAGGTGCCTTCGCGGACGGCGTCGGCCAGGTTGCGGTTCGAGGTCGCGATGATGCGGATATCGACCGGGACCGGCTTGGTGCCGCCGACGCGGTCGATGACGCGCTCCTGGATCGCGCGCAGCAATTTCGATTGCAGCCGCACGTCCATCTCGGAGATTTCGTCGAGCAGCAGCGTGCCGCCGGTGGCTTCCTCGAACTTGCCGATGCGCCGTGCCACGGCGCCGGTGAAGGCGCCCTTTTCGTGGCCGAACAGTTCGGATTCAAGCAGGTGCTCGGGGATCGCCGCGCAGTTGATCGAGATGAACGGCCGCTTGGCGCGTTGTGAGCGGGTGTGGACGTAGCGCGCCAGCACTTCCTTGCCGGTGCCGGATTCGCCGGTGATCATGACCGAGGCGTCCGAGCCCGCGATCTGCTGTGCCAGCTTGACGACCTTGCCCATGGCCTCGTCGCGATAGATCAGGTCGCGGGAATCGTTGGCGACGGCGGCGAGCACGGCGGCGATCAGTTCCGGATCGGGCGGCAGCGGGATGTATTCCTTGGCGCCGGCGTGGATCGCGGCGACCGCGGCGCGGGCGTCGTTGGAGATGCCGCAGGCTACGATCGGCACATGGATGTGTTCGGCCTCGAGCCGCATCACCAAATCGCGGATATCGAGCGCGACGTCGACCAGCATCAGGTCGGCGCCCTTGCCGCCGCGCAGCACCGCCATCGCCTGTTCGATCGTCTCGGCGTGGGTCACCGAAGCGCCGTTGTCCATCGCGATCTTGGTGGCCGTGGTGAGCTGGCCCTTCAATGTGCCAACGATGAGAAGCCGCATCATAGTCTCCTGTTCGTCTGTTCGCGTCGCTTATGCGCGTGCCGTTGTTTAGTTGCGTTCCGCCTTGATGATTTCCGTCATGGTGACGCCGAGCTTGTCTTCCACCAGCACGACTTCGCCGCGCGCCACCAGGCGGTTGTTGACGTAGATGTCGATCGCTTCACCGACGCGGCGGTCGAGTTCGAGCACGGTGCCGGGGCCGAGCTTCAGCAGCTCGCCGACGTCCATCTTGGAGCGGCCGAGCACCGCCGAGACCTGCACCGGCACGTCGAACACGGCCTCCAGGTCGGCCGCAATACGCGAGGCCTGTTCGTCTTCATTGTAGGCCAGATCATCCCCCGGCTCCGCACCGGTGGCGTTGAGGTCCTGCAGCGGGACATGTGTGTCGGTGTCGCTCATGGTTCAGTCCTCATGGCCTTCCGGCCTGATCGCGGGACGCCATGTAGCGCCCGACAAGTTCGTTGATCTTGGCTTCGATGGCGGCTCGCTCCAGCACCACGCCGCCGTCGGCCCATTCGATCCGGCAGTCGCCGGTTGCGATATCAGGCTCGGCCAGGATCACCAGCCGGCCCTCGAAGCCGCTCTGCGTGGCCTGCCGCTCGATCTTTTCGCGCGCGGCCTCGTAGAGTGAGTCGTTGATGCGGACCACGAGGTGCGGCGTCGCGACCAGATGCGAGAAGCAATCGCTCACCAGTCCGGTGATTTCGCCGAGCGGCTCGGCGGCAATCAGTTCGCTGCACAGTTTGCGGGCCACCGCGACCGCGACATCGACCGCCTCGGTCTCCATCCGTGCTTCGATGCCGCCAAAGCGCGAGGCGATGCCCTTGATCGCGATGCCGATCTCCTCCAGCGCCAGCGCGGCGCGGCGGTCGCTTTCCGCCTTGGCCTCGCGCTGCGCGGCCTCGTAGCCGTCGCGATAGGCGCGGGCCTCGGCCGAGGCGATCTTCTGCGCGATCTCGGCAGGCGTGGCAGGACGCTCGCGCGTCTTGTCCGGTGCGCCGAAGTCCATGTCGAACAGGAATTTTGCGGGCGCGGCCATCAGTACACCAGCTCGTCGTCAGCGCGGTTCTTGGTCAAAGTGATTTCACCCTTGGCGGCCATGTCCTTGGCGAGGTTGACGAGCAGCGCCTGCGCCTCGTCGACGTCGCGGAGCCGCACCGGTCCCATCGCGGCCATGTCGTCCAGCAGCATCTTGCCGGCGCGGGATGACATGTTGCCGAGGAAGAAGCTGCGGACCTCCTCATTGGCGCTCTTCAGCGCAATGCCGAGCTTGTCCTTGTCGATGTTGCGCATCAGGGTCTGCGCCGAGGCGGAGTCGAGCTTGATCAGATCGTCGAAGGTGAACATCAGCGCCTTGATGCGCTCGGCGGATTCGCGGTTTTCCTCTTCCAGCGAGGTGATGAAGCGGGTTTCGGTCTGGCGGTCGAAATTATTGAAGATTTCGGCCATCACCTCGTGGGCGTCGCGGCGGCGGGTCTGCGACAGGTTCGACATGAACTCGGTCCGCAGCGTCTGCTCGACGCGCTCGATGACTTCCTTCTGCACCGCTTCCATCTTCAGCATGCGCCCAACCACGTCGAGCGCGAGATCCTCAGGGAGGATCGCCAGCACGCGGGCGGCGTGCTCCGGCTTCAGTTTCGACAGCACCACGGCGATGGTCTGCGGGTACTCGTTCTTGAGGTAGTTGGCGAGCACCTCTTCCTGCACGTTGGAGAGTTTCTCCCACATGTTGCGGCCGGCGGGGCCGCGGATCTCGTCCATGATGCCGGTGACGCGCTCGCCCGGCAGATATTGCTGCAGCAGCCGTTCGGTGGCGTCGAAGGTGCCCATCAGGGCGCCGGAGGCCGACATCCTTGAGACGAATTCGAGCAGCAGGTCTTCGACCACGTCGGCCTCGACGGTGCCGAGCGTCGACATGTGGATCGACAGTTCGCGCACCTCGTCGTCGTCGAGCAGCGCCCAGACCTTGCCGCCATATTGTTCGCCCAGCGCCAGCATCAGGATGGCGGCGCGCTGCGGGCCGCTCAGCGGCTTGCCCTTGGGCCTTGTCGCCTGACGGCTCGCCAGCGCCGAGATGACGGTGGTGATGTCGTTGGCGTTGGTGGTTTGCGGTACGGCCATGTCAGGTCACTCGACAGGTTCGCTGAGCCATTGACGAACAATGGAGGCGGTCTCGTTCGGATTTCGTTCGGCGAGTTCACCGACCCGGTGCACGGCCTGGGCGTGGACCTGGCCCTGAACCTGGGCGACATCGATCAACGCGGCGGCGCCGCCGGCGGGAATCAGGGCCTGGCCGGGCGTGCCTTCGGCGGTGCCGTCGGTCAGCGCCGGCACAGCGGCGCCGCCGGCCAGCGCGGGAACGACTTCGGCGGCCAGGATGCGCTTGACCAGCGGGCGGATCACCATGAACAGCACGACGAGGCCGAGCAGCATCATGACGCCGAGTTCGATGACGTACATGACGTCATCCTTGGTGAACTGGAACATGCCGAGCAGGCCGGTCGGCTCGGCAACCGGGGGCACCGACGGGGCTTCGGCAAAGCGCAGGTTCACGACCTCGACCTGGTCACCGCGCTTCTGGTCGAAGCCGATCGCCGAGCGAACCAGGGTGGCGATGCGGTCGAGCATTTCCTTGCTGCGGTCCTGATAGACCATCTCGCCTTTTTCGTTCTTGGTGTAGGCGCCGTCGACCAGCACCGCGACCGAGATCTTGTTGACCCGGCCGGCCTCGGTGACTTCGGTCTTGGTGACGCGGGAAATCTCGTAATTGTTGGTTTCTTCGCTCTTCTTGCTCTGGTCGCGCGCCGGGACGCCGGCATTGGCCTGGTTACCGGGCAGTTCGTTGTTGACCGTGACCTGGCCGCTGTCTCCGGCGGTCGCCGACGATTCCTCGCGGGACTGGCTGGAGCGCAGCACGCGGCCTTCGGGATCGAACTTGTCCGAGGTCTGGGTGACCTTGTTGTAGTCGAAATCGGCGGTGAGCTGGACGCGGGCGCGGCCCTGGCCGACCACCGAGGAGACGATCGCCTCGACCTCGTTGCGCATCCGTTTCTCAAAGGCGGTGCGGCGCTCGTCGCCGCTCGCGCCCTCGGGATTGCTGCTGGCGCCGTCCGCGAGCAGCCGGCCGCCCTCGTCGACGATCGACACCCGCTGCGGCTTCAGGCCGTTGACGGCGGAAGCGACCACGTGGCGGATGGCGCGGATCTGCTGGGGCTCGAGGCTGCCGCGCACCCGGACCACGATCGAAGCCGACGGCTCCGGGATTTCGCGGGAGAACAGCGGCCGTTCCGGCAGCACCAGATGGACCCTCGCTGCCTGAATGCGGTCGATGGCGCGGATGGTGCGGGAGAGCTCGCCCTCCAGCGCGCGCAGATGATTGATGTTCTGGACGAAGCTGGTGGTGCCGAGCGCGTCGGATTTGTCGAAAATCTCGTAGCCGACGCCGCCGCCCTTCGGCAGGCCGCCTTCGGCCAGCTTCATCCGCAGCCGCGTCACCTTGTCCTTCGGCACCATGATGACGGCGCCTTCGTTGCGCATTTCGAAGGGGATCGCCTGGCGTTCCAGATCCTTGATGATGCTGGCGGAGTCTTCAGCCGTGAGGTCGGTGAACAGGGTGGTCATCTGCGGCGTCGTGACGCGCATGATGACGAACGCGAAGAAGCCGATCAGGGCTGCGGTCACGGCGACCATCGCCATCAGCCGCGACGCGCCAAGGCCTTTCAGGAAAGCAACGAGACTTTGCACCAACCGCCCCCAGGGGTTCGGCCCAGATTCGTACCCGGGGACCGACTGGGCAATTATTGCCTAGGGGATGGTTTCCATATGGTTAACGACCGTTAAAGTCGGTGAAGAAGTTTGGGCATGAAAAAAACCAGCTTCGCAAAACGAAGCCGGTTTTCATCAAATCTTCCGGTTTGGAGAATTTATTGCCGGTATTGCTGGATGCGGGTGGTCCGCAAGCCTGCCAGGCCATGCTGATCGATGGAGAACTGCCAGGACAGGAACTCGTCCACCGTCAGCGTGTAGCGGCTGCAAGCCTCCTCGAGGGAGAGCAGGCCGCCGCGAACCGCGGCAACGACTTCGGCCTTGCGGCGGATCACCCACCGTTTGGTGCCGGGCGCGGGCAGGTCCGCAATTGTTAATGGACTTCCGTCAGGCCCGATGACGTATTTTACCCTCGGGCGATGGGGTTCTGTCATGGCGTACTCACAAACTCTCAACCACTGAACTCACCCTGATAACCTACGCCGTGCGACTTAAAATTTGCCTAAGCCCAAGGCTTCAATACGAATCTCGTTGGAATTGACGGGAACAGGGGGCGGGGAGGTGTCTGGGGAGACGCTGGGCGGGGCGGGCGGATTGGAGCCGGGTAGGGCGGATTGGAGCCGACTACATCGGCGGTAGCTCCACGAGCGAAAGTGGAAGGCGTAATCCGCCATTCAGGCAAATCACCCCGGGTCATCGCTGTTCGCAGAAGGCTCCGCTCGCTAATTGCGCACCCATGACCATCATTCGATATGGAGCGCAGGACAGCACAGACCTTGTTGGCGTTGTAACCGGCGCGGCGGCCGTAGGAACGTTCTAAACGTCATCTTGTCTGTCATAGGTCATCCTCAGGATAACCTTTTCGACCTTGCAGTCGAGGTAGATGGTGGCGACGTACTGCTTGGTCTTGGAGTCCGTAGCTCGCCGTCTTCAACCAGCTACGCGCTGTAATCCACGCCTGCTGCCATGGTTTCCCCCTCTGCCGAGGTCAGGTTCGCACTCTAGTCGTGTTGATTGCAAGCAGTCTACTTGAGCCGCCACAATCTCTAGGCGATAATGCCCGCCTGGGGGCGGAAAATGGATTGGTCGATTCTCGTTGTGCTGGCGCTCTTGGGCGCATTCTTCCTGTGGCGTCAATCGAAGAACAAGGAGAAGGCTCAAGCTGCCAATGAGCGGCTGGAGAGAGACACTCGCATGTATCGGAACATCAAGGCAGGGATGCGCGAGTATCATTTTCGCGAGCGTGACAACAACTTCTGGAAAGCAAAGGACGGGGAGCTTTTGTTTGAGACCGCCCATCTGACAGCCTTCCACGTCAGCCACCCAGCCGAGAGCCGCGTAGGTTTTTATTTCAAAGATCTCGACGAATTCGGGCTCTATGGCTTCTTTGCCGGCAACGATGACGATGTCTTCCACAGCTACTACCGCACCGACCGGACTTTTCAACAGGAAGAGATGCTGCTGACGAATGACGAGGATTAACGATGGATTGGAGTGACCTCTGGTTATTCGGCGCTGGCGCTCTCGCGGGTTGGGCCTTTGGGCCGAAGGCCAAGCAATCAAACGCTCAAGACAAGTCATACATCATACCGTGCTTCCGCGCATGACCGGGACAACATTCTGCGGACGTACATGCGCGAAATTTCAAACCACCTCGTTCGTGTCGATCCCGACCGTTATTTTCGGACGTACGGAAGGGCGCTAGTTGAACAAGAGAATATGAAGAAGACCGATAAGAAAACGCGAGAAGCCCAGCTTCATCTCCTAACTGATAGATACCCCACTTACGATAGCTTCGATGTCATCGGGACGCGGCCCTACATTATTTATGCCGACACCCTGGCGAGCTGGGATGACGAGGATTTGGAGGCGCATTACCTGAACATGGTGCGATTTCACGCTATCAAGGTCCGTAGGGCGGATTGGAGCCGACTGCATCGGCGGTGGCTCCACGAGCGAAAGTGGAAGGCGTAATCCGCCATTCTGGCAGACTCCCCGGGGCCATCGCCGAAGTCTCCGCTCGCCAATTGCGCACCCGCGACGATCGTTCGATATGGCGCGCAAGGCATGTTGTTGGCGTTGTAACCGTGCGGCGGATTACGCCTTCGGCTCCAATCCGCCCGGGCTGTGATCTGCCATCCCTAGCAGCAGATCACACGGCTCGGAACTGTGCAGATTCGACAAGAGCTTCGGATGCCTGTTCAGTTTGATACTCCGCCTAATGGTGAGTTGATGGCCCGTAATAGATTTGTGTAACAGCAATGGCAGCGGGCGAATCGAAATGCACTCCCTTGCGGCCCGTTGCATCGGAAGTAGAATGTTAAAGACTCCCACCCGCCTCGCCGGAACACTAACCTTCATTGCCGTCTCGCTGCTCATTGGCGGTCATGCCTTCAGTCAGCCGGGGCTCGACCTGCTGAACGCCAAACCCGGTCAACCCCTGCCGAGGCTTCCCGACGGAATCATCCGGCACGGAAATAGTCCGCCAATCTCACCCCGACGATCAGAATCGACTAACGTGGTCCGACAAGAAGTCCGGGATCAACCTTCATCCGCTTGGTTAGGCGTCACTCCGGCCAGCATGGGTGGCACATCGCAAACCGTCGGCGCTCTTGTTGTCAACGTATTTCCTGGTAGCCCTGCCGCAATTTCCCAGCTGCGGCGGGGTGACGTGATTTTAGCTGTCGATGACAAGGAACTCGAAGTAGGCAGCGAACCAGCGGCATTGGCCCAGATAGTCGCCAGTCATGCAATCGGCACGACCGTCAGGCTGAAAATCGTCCGGGGCGGCCGACAAAGCGAAGTTCCAGTAACACTCGCTTCCAAACCAGTGGCCTCATCAGGTAATCCCGAACTCGAATCTGAGATTCGAGGCATTTGCCCTCCTCGGATTACACAGGGAGCAGATCAAACACAGGTGAGATCCACCACAGCCGATACGTTCTGCATGATTGCGTTCCGAGGAGCGAAAACGAAAGACAACGAACCATTTTTCCAAAAGCTGACCGAAATACTCGGCCCTTGCGGCACCACACACACCATGGCCCAAGAATCTCGCGCCAAGGTCTACCAATTTAAGCCCGCTATAGACATCACAGACGAGGATTTGGGATCAATCCTAAGACGGACAATCAAGTGTGCCTTTGAACGCGAAACTGGCACTCCCGATGCGGTGGCTATCCATTTCGCCTCAGACAGGCTGGTCGCGACTTACGTAGCAGATCGCGAAAATGCGATCTCCGAGTTTGTTCAGAACCGTCGTATGGTGGAACAAGCCAAACTGGAAACTGAGAGGCGCGATGCGCATGTCACCGAACTGACAAGAGCCGGGTACTTGCCCGTGGGGCTCAGTGAGCTAAAGGTCGACGCACGTTCGTTGCATGGGAAAAAGGTAGCTGTCTCAGGCCTCCTTTTCGTCTTGAATAACGATTCAGCAGTGCTGTTGAAAGATGAGAGAGACGAAAATCCCGTAGTAGTGGCATTGAAAGATGCTTCTCGCGAAACCCGACGAGCTACTATTGGAAATTGCGATAACCGCAGCCGGGGATGCCGCATTGAGATAAGAGGCACTGTTATTGGTACCGGCTCGCTTGTAGGCATCCGGGCTGACTGATGTTCAGCTCGTAGGGGGATTGAGCCGAAGGCGTAATCCGCCATCTTGGCGGTGCCACAACTATAGCATGTGCTATCCTGCTTCCCCATGCCGAATTATCGTCGCGCGTTCGTTCCGGGCGGCTGCTGGTTCTTCACCGTCAACCTGCTGGAGCGGCGGAAAACCCTGCTCGTCGATCATGTCGCGATCCTGCGCGAGGCCGTCGCCATCACCCGCCGCGACCATCCCTTCACGATCGAAGCTTTTGTCGTGCTGCCCGATCATCTGCATGCGGTCTGGCAACTGCCGCCGGGCGATCATGATTTCTCCACGCGCTGGCGCCTGATCAAGACGCGTTTCGCGCGAGCACTGCCGAAGCAGGAGCGGCTCCGCGCCGTTCGCGTCGCCCGCAACGAGCGCGGCATCTGGCAGCGGCGGTTCTGGGAGCATTTGATCCGCGACGAGGCCGACTATGCGCGCCATGTCGAGTATTGCTACATCAATCCGCTCAAGCACGGGCTCGTCACGCGCGTAAGCGATTGGCCGTTTTCTTCCTTTCATCGGGACGTGCGCGCGGGGCTTTTTCCGGAAGATTGGGCGGGCGGCAGCGAGGCAAGCGGAGATTTTGGCGAACGAATGTGATGGTGTGGTTTGGTGGCTCTGATCGGCGGATTACGCCCTACGGTCTGTGTCGCCTCCCACGCAAGCGAACTCTCGTGGCCCGCGTGCGACAAATCAACCCGACGGGCAAATCAGTTCTGATTTACAGAAATCGTGTCAAGCCCCAAAATAAAAAATATTTCGCTTTTCCAGAAGGCAAATCAGGGCCATATGTTTGGCCATCCCGTCCCACTCAGAGGGCGTCGGCCGTCGTCACGGACGTTGGACGGGATGCGATGGACGCCGATGTTGCGAAGACGTAACGCGACAGAGGCGTACGGCGAAGGCGCGTGGTCCTGACACCCCGTTGCTGG
>NZ_JAFCLR010000075.1:0-16814 GCF_018131065.1 Bradyrhizobium sp. AUGA SZCCT0431
AACGGCCCGCAATTACCGGGCCGTCGTCACTCTCGCAGCCATTGTCCTCTGGATGCGCTAGTGTCCACACCACCTAGGGCGTTCGCCGGGACGACGCTGAGATTATTCAGCCCTGCTCCTTGCCAGCGCCGCATTCACCAGCGCGCGATAGGCCCGCTCGACAAAACTTGTTGGCTTATCGAGGCCTAGCCGTGCCAGGCATTCGAGACGCGCCGCGTCGGGCGGCTGCGTCATTCCCTGCCACAATAACCCCGGCAACCGCAGTGGCGTGCGCTGCGCCTCCCGCAGCAATTGCAAGGCCGGGATCAGCCGCTGTTCGGTTTCGGTAAAATCGCTGCCGAACGGGAATGACGGCAGCAGACCCGCCTCGCGCGCGGGCTTTAACGCTGCCGCGATCGCTTCCGGAAAATTCCGGCGATGCGCGTGCGGAATTTGAAAATCTTTCGGCAGCTTGCCGGCATCCTTGGCCACCGTTGCGAGTTCGCCCTGGAAGCGGGAGTCGGTTATCGAAAGCATCGCCGCGATGGTTTCGGCGTCGGATTTTCCTCTGACGTCAGCGACGCCATACTCGGTGACGAAAACATCGCGCAGATGCCGCGGAATGGTTTGATGGCCGTAGTTCCAGAGGATGTTGGATTGCGCCTTCGCGCCGGCCTGCCGGGTCGATTCCAAAGCCAGGACGGATCGCGCACCCTGCAATGCGAACGCCTGCGCCACGAAATTATATTGACCACCAACACCGCTCACGACCTGACCGTTCTCGAGGCCGTCGGAAATCGCAGCACCCATCAAGGTCGCCATCATCGCATTGTTGACAAAACGGGCGTTGACGCGCGCGCGGCGTTTTGCATCCTCATCGCCATAAAGCTGGTTGGTGAACGACACCGGCATCATCTGGATGCGCGCGATCTGTTCCGGCGGCATTTCGCGCAGCGTGCGATAAAACGCTTTCGGCCCTAGGAAAAATGCGCCGTGCAGCGTCACGCCATCGACCTCGCGCGTGAGAATGCCGGCGTCGATCAGGCCGAGAAACGCCTCGAACAGCATTTCGCTGACGCCGTACAGCCCCTTCTCGAACGGTCCGGCCTGCGGCACCACTTGGTCCGGCGCGAGCCGCTTCATGACCGCCTGGAATTGCGCGCTGTCGCGGTGACGAACGATCAGGCCCTGCGCCAGCGCGTCGCCGACCTGCCCGATGCCGATCTGTAGCGTGCCGCCATCGGGCACGAGACCCGCGGCATGCAGGCCGATGGCGTATTTGGTGTCGCTGATCGGCTCGGCCGGCGGCGCGAACAGCGGAAAGTCCGTCTCGGGGCTGTCGAGCACCGCGCTGAATTCGTTGCCCGCGAGATCGCCGGCGCCGGGCATGAACGGCAGTTCGGAATTGACCTGGCCCACCAGCCTGAACGACGCCCGGCCCTCGGCGCGGGCGCGCAAAATGTCGAGCGTGGTGTCGGTGTTGCAGCTCAGGCTGTAGCGCGCGACGCCACCCTCCACGCGCTTCGCCACCAATTGGGTGACGACATTGAGCCCGCGCGCCAGCAGATAGGACGCGGCAAGCGTGTAGTTTGCAGAAATGTAATGCTGCTGCGGATACGGCACGTGCAGCCACTTTCCGGCGAGGAAGAAAAATTCAATCACCTGGATGTTGGGCGGCAGCGCGCTGGCATGCAGCGCGGTGGCGTAGGTCAAATCGGGATAGCCGCCGAACAGCCGGTCGATCACCGGACCGATGAAGCGCTTTTCAAGCAGGCTGCCCGGCTTCGGTTTTTCCAGTGTCAACGCGGAAAACAAGGTCAGGTTGATCGAGCGATCTGCCGCGGCACGCGCATAGAGCGCATTGATGATGTGGTTGGCCTTGCCGAGCCCGAGCGGCAATCCGACCACGAGGTTGGTTCCGACATCGCGGATGATGTCTTCCGCGATCGCTTCGGGGTCGGAAAACAGTTTCGGCATCAAGATGCGGACCCGGCGTAATGAAACGCCGACCGCCCTGGAATAGGACGCCGGCTGCTTGGAGCTATAACGCATTTGTTACCGAACTTCGTCTGTGACGAACCTGCAACAGCCAAGCGCCGAATTCCTGTGATGATGTCGCGCGACCGTTTGCCAGTGGCGGCACCGCCCCCTAAACAGGTAGATGTGACGAGGCCGTCGGCGGGGGCGGATGGGCCTTAGGTAGTTGCGGGATCAAATGGTTGGGCGTGCCGCTAGAGTTGGCCACGTTGCAAGGCGCGTGCTTCGATCGGGCATTTGCCTTGGCGTCGTGATTTGCGTGGCGTTTGCCGCGGCAGGCGCCCAGGCCGAAAACCTCCCGGACGCGCTGGCCAAGGCCTATCAGACCAATCCGCAGCTCAACGCCGAACGCGCGCGCCAGCGCGCCACCGACGAAGGCGTGCCGCAGGCACTGGCGGGGTACCGGCCGCAGATCGTCGCCAGCCTCACCGCCGGCCTGCAGGCGGTCCGCAACCTCCTGCCCGACAACACTGTGCAGTCGGCGAACCTGAAACCCTGGACCATCGGGGTGACGGTGACCCAGACCCTGTTCAATGGTTTCAAGACCGCCAACAGCGTCCGCGTCGCGGAGCTGCAGGTATCGTCCGGCCGCGAGGCCTTGCGCAATGTCGGCCAGGGCGTGCTGCTCGATGCCGTCACCGTCTACACCAACGTGCTGGCCAATCAGTCGCTGGTGTCAGCGCAGCGCTCCAACGTCGCGTTCCTGCGGGAAACGCTGGGCATCACCCAGAAGCGCCTCAATGCCGGCGACGTGACGCCGACCGACACTGCCCAGGCCGAAGCCCGCCTCAATCGTGGCCTCGCCGACCTCAACGCCGCCGAGGTTGCCTTGGCCATCAGCCAGGCCACCTATACCCAGGTGATCGGCAACGCGCCGACGCAGTTGAACCTCGCCGAAACCGTAGACCGCTATCTGCCCCGCAGCCGCGATGACGCCATCGGTCTCGCCTTCCGGGAGCATCCAGCCGTGATGGCGGCCGCCTTTGACGTCGACGTTGCCTCGACCAGCATTCGCGTCGCCGAAAGCAGCCTGATGCCGACGATCACGATGCAAGGCAGCGTCAGCCGCAGCAAGCAGTCGGATCCCACGCTCGGCACCTTCGGGACCGACCAGGCTTCGATAGCCGGCCAGCTCAACCAGCCGATCTACGATGGCGGCATGGCGGCCTCGCAGACCCGGCAGGCCAAGGAAATCTCAGCCCAGAGCCGGCTGGTGCTCGACCAGGTCCGCAACCAGGCGCGCACCGCGGCGGTCGGCGCCTGGGTTGCCCATGAAGGCGCCAAGGTCGCGGTGTCCGCTTCCGAATCCGAAGTGCGGGCTGCAACGGTCGCCTTGCAGGGCGTGCAGCGCGAGGCCGCGGGCGGCCAGCGCACCACGGTCGACGTGCTGAACTCGCAGCAGGATCTGATCCTGGCGAAGGCGCGCTTGATCGGCGCACAACGCGACCGCGTGATCGCCTCCTACACGCTGCTCAGCGCCATCGGCCGGCTCGACGTCAAGACGCTGGGGCTCAACACGCCGGATTATCTGCCGGAAGTGCATTACCATCAGGTGCGCGACGCCTGGCACGGCCTGCGCACGCCGTCGGGGCAATAATTCGCAACTTTGTCGCAGGTGTTAACTGCCCGCTGATCATGTCCGCGATTTTTCATCGCCGGAATCTGCGCTAGCTTAAAATTCGATCTGATTTGACTGCACCCGATTTTGATCGATCCATTTCTGCGAGGCCTCGTGATCTCAAACATACTGCGCTGGTCGGGCAACACGCTGCTGGCGCTCCTGGTATTGATCGTGATCGCGATAACAGCGTTCCGGATGGCGGCATCGATCCGCGAAACCCACACCCGCGCCGAACTGGCGCCGCCGTCAGGCCGTCTGGTGCCGACCAGTTCCGGTGGCGTGTTCGTACAGGAAAAAGGCCCGGCGGATGGAATTCCGGTGGTGCTGTTTCACGGCACGGCGGCGTGGAGCGAACTCTGGCGGCACACGACCGGCGTGCTCGCCGCCGCCGGCTTTCGCGTCATCGCCCTCGACCTGCCGCCGTTTGGATTTTCGGATCGTCCGGGCAGCTATACAAGGCAGGACCAGGCTGCACGCATCAACGATGTTCTCGTCAATCTGAAAGCCAAGCCAGCAATTATCGTCGGCCATTCCTTTGGCGCCGGTGCAGCGACCGAACTGGTGATGCGCTATCCGGACCGGGCGCGGGGACTCGTACTGGTAGATGCGGCGCTGGGACTAACGGCAGCTCCTTCCGAGGCGCCATGGATCATTCAGCCAAAATGGATTCGCGAAATACTGGTATCGCTGACCATCACCAATCCGGTGGCGACGAAGACGCTGCTCGAATCCCTGATCGAGAAGAAGGAACGCGCGCTGCCTGAATTCGTCGCGATCCTGCAACGGCCGACGACGCAGCGCGACACCACCCCTGACATCGCCGACTGGCTATATTACTTCCTCGGCGCCGACCGCAACGCCGTAAGTGCCGACCGCAACGCGTATGCACGGGTGAAACTCCCCGTCGCCATCCTGTGGGGCGACAAGGACAACACTACCCCGGTTGAGCAGGCGCTTGATCTGCGAACGCTGTTGCCGCCGGATACCACCCTCACCTTGCTGCCGGGCCTTGGCCATATTCCGCAAATCGAGGATCCCGGTTTGTTCAACGACGCCCTGCTCAAGGCGCTCGGAAAGCTCTAGACTTACGGACAGATTCGAGAAGGCCGGAGGGATCATGGATATCATCAGATTGTGCGCCTGGGGCTACGCGGCCCTGCTCGGCTTCGTGATCCTGACCGGATACATCCCGGCCTTCATCGACCAGAACGACATGATCTTCGGCCTGTTCCGCCGCACCTGGTATGCCGACGGGCTGCATCTGGTTTCCGCCCTGTGGGCACTGGCGGCAGCGTTGACCTCTCGCCGCGCCTCGGAACTGTTCTTCCAATTGTTCGGCGCGTTCTACTTTGCTGACGGCTTGCTCGGCCTCTTCACCGGCTCGGGCTATCTCGACTTCGGCATCCTCATCAACGGTATCCGCGACTTGCCGCTGATGACGCGGGTGTTCACCAATGCGCCGCATCTTGCCCTCGGCGGTGTCGCGATCCTGATCGGCTATCTGCTGGCGCCGCGCACTCGGACCGCCGTTCATGCTTAAATGGCTACGGCGCATTCTTGTCGTCATCGCGATCCTGATCGCGGTGTCGGTGCTTGGGCCGCTCGCCTATATCGAGGGCACGTGCCGCCCCTCTTCGTCGGCTTCGGCGTCACCTGCGCCGTCGGTGACGCTGCCTGCGATCAATGAGCCGCGTTACCAGCGCAAGCAGAACAATACCTTCTTTACCTTTCCCGAATGGTACATCGTCTATTCGTTCGAGGATTTCGGCCGCTTCCTCGATCGATCCAGCGAAAGCCATTTCAACTTCCTCGGACACATCTTCGGATTCTGGCGCAGCTTCTGTACCATCAATCAGGCAGTGCCGCCGACCGGTGAATCGCTCACCGAAGTCAAAACCATGATCTATATTATCGGCGTCAGCTACTCGATCGAATACGCGATCAAGGGATTTTATGAAAACACCATCGGCCGTGTGTTCGAGTGGATCCGGGGCGAGGAACGGACCCCGCAAGACCTGTACGCGCGCAAGGTACTGCAGGACTATGCGGCGTTTCTTTACACCGTTCCCTGGTTCAAATTTCCGTTCCACGACAAGCTCGATGGCTTGATGGCGATCTCGGCGCGGACCGATAGCCCGCTGCGAACTTGGGAACGATATTTTGCGCTCGGCACCGAGTACTATATCAAGGTTGGGTATGCTGCGCTGATCCAGAAAGCGCTCGATGCCGGTGGCGACGACGAGCCGCGCGACATCATGTTCGCGGTCGCGACACTGCCGCCAGCGGTGCTGGCGAAGGAGCCGCGTATCAAACCGATCCGCACGCTGACGCCGCAATGGCAGCTGGTGCAGACACCGCGCTACAAGGATTTCACCGAAATCCTGCAGAGCCTCCTGGACCAGGGTTTTGGCCTCGCCGAGATCGCCGGCAACCGTGAAATCCTGATCACCGTGATCGCGCCCGACGCCGCCAAGCTTGATGTCAAAGGAACCACGGAACTGTTTTCACTGGAGCTTGATGGCAAACCCGGCTTCCGCAGGGCCGGCCTGAAGGCTAGGATCGACCGTCTCGTCGATATCAACCGCGACCTCAAGGCCAGGGGCGTAAGCATCGAGCATTTCTATGATTACTGAAGCGCCACATCATGGCAGGCTGCGGCCACTACGCCGGATCGCGGGCGGTTTCGCGCTCGCGGTGTGCGGCTGGCTTGTGGTTGTGATCGCTTTGACGTTCGGATCGGCGCCGGGCAAGTCGATGGCCATCATCGGCCCGCCGGCGCAGGCGCTGGCCATCATCGCCAAAGCCAATGGCCGCGTGCTTGCAGCGAGCGACTATGTCACCTTTGCCCGCTCCGACGATGCCGGCTTCGTCGCCCGCCTCTATGCCGCGGGTGCGCTCCTGGTGCTGGACGCGGAGCAAGCCGGCGGCTGCAGCGGCCTGCCTCCGAAGCGCATCGCGCAGCTGTGACCCTTTCTTACCTCTCCCCGCATGAGCGGGGCGAGGGAGCACTCTCAGCTTGGTCGCACTACGACGCGTACTTCTGATAGAACGTGTTCGTGAACAGTTCCGCCGGATCATACTTGCGCTTCGCCGCGAAGAAGTCGTTGATCTGCGGATAGGACCGCTGCAACTGATCCTTCGAATAATACAGCTGGTAGGGCAGGAAAAACCGACCCCTGTGGGCGATGGTGAGATCGATCAGCTCTTCGGTTGCCTTCTTCATCCGCTTGTTGCCTTCATCATCCGTGGTCTGGTTGATGTATAGCACCAGCGAGAATGCCGGCTCCGGCGAATAGGTCAGGAAGTTGTCTTCCTGATGCACGATGCGCACCGAGGCATTCAGCAAATTGGTCTTGTTGTCGGTCAGCACCTTGCGCATGCCGTCGACGAACGAAACGAACTGGCTACGCGGGATGAAATATTCATGCAGGATGTCGGTGTCGTTGGGCAGCGCGTTGCGCAAATACGGCACGGAATCGTGCATCGGGTCGTTGCGGTTGACGAGACAGGCCTCCGCCGATCCGATCGCCCGCGCCCGCGTCACGGTGCAGGTTTCCATCCGGTGCTCGATGTGCTTCTCGGACAGCCACTTCATTTCCTGGAACAGCGGTCCCTGCTTGGACAGGTTGATCGTCAGCCGCCGCAGCTTGGTGCCCGAAACCTCGCCGAGCGGTTCGCGCTTGAAATCTGATCCGTCGACCTTGGTGTAGGTATAGAGCAGCAATTCCTGCAGGAAGCTGCTCGGCGCCGTCGAGAGATGGCCGTACATCAGGCCGATATTGGCATCCTTCTCGATCTCCCTGGCGAACAGCCCCGGAAACTCCTTGTAGTCCATGATGCGGCGTCCGGTCTGGTAGACCAGATTGTCAGCGATATCGAGTTCGGCCTCGACGATCACGCCGAACAGGCCGTAGCCGCCAACCACGAGATTGAACAACTCCTTGTTCTCGGTTTCCGACACCGTGCGCAGCGACCCGTCCGCCAGCATCACGCGCATCGACTTGATCGATTTGCGCAGCGCGCCGGCCTGGTGGTCCATGCCGTGGGCGTTCACCGAGATCGAACCGCCGACGGTGAAAATATCCGTCGACTGCATGGCGCGCACCGCAAAGCGCGGGTGCAGCAGGTTCTGGATATCGTGCCAGGTTGCGCCCGGCTGCACGGTGATCGATCGCCGGCTCTCGTTGAGCACGATCTTGTTGAAACCGCGCATATCCAGCACGATGCCGCCCTTGCGGAACGCCTGCCCGCCCATGCTGTGGCGTACGCCGGCGGTCGTGACCGAGAGCTTGTTGTCGCGCGCAAACGTCAGCGTTTTGGTGATGTCGTCAACGCTGCGCACCTCGACCACGCCGTAGATTTCGGTCTTGTTGAGACAGCTGGCATCATTGATGCTGCCGCCGAGCTGCGACCATTTTACGTCTTTCAGCGGTGCAATCGCCTTGATCCGCTCCAGATCGATCTTGGCCTGCTCGCCACCCCCCACCGCCGGTCCGCAATCCTTTTCGCCGCTGGGATCGGCGGCAAGCGCCTGCAGTTTGCGGTAGCCGTAGACACCAAACAGCACTACGACAACCGCGGCAACGGACGCCCCGGTTTTGAATTTCTTTGAAAATTTTCGCATGAATTGATTCCAGGTGATGTCCGATAGTCCCGGCGGGCGGATAATTAGTCAAATGGCAGACCTTATGGTTCGATAGACCGCTGATCTTACCGAACGATAAACCTGGATATTCAGATGAAGAGCTGCCGCATTCATATCATGGGGGCATCGGGTTCGGGTGTCACCAGCCTCGGCCGGGCTTTGGCCGATTCGCTTGCGCTGCCGCATCATGACACTGACGATTATTTCTGGCGGCCGACCATCCCGCCGTATCGGGAGATGCGGGAGGCCGGCGATCGCCTGAAGCTGATGCGCGAGATGTTTTTGCCGCGGGCGGGTTGGGTGCTGAGCGGATCGCTCAACGGCTGGGGCGACACGTTGATTCCCGATTTCGATCTGGTGGTCTTCCTCGTCACCTCGCGCGAGATCCGCTTGCAGCGGCTGCGTGCCCGTGAGGCCACGCTGTTCGGCACCGACGCCGTGTCTCCTGGCGGATGGCGTTACAAGGAGACGGAAGATTTCATCGAATGGGCTTCGGGCTACGAGGAGGGGAATGTGAGCCGCAATCTGGCGAAGCATCAGGTCTGGCTTGCCGCGTTACCCTGCCCGGTCCTGCATCTCGATGGGTCGCGGCCCTTGCCCGAGTTGGTCGACGAAGTGCGCCGCGCGATTGGCGGCCAAGCCAATCCCACATAGCTATCGCCCTTTCCGCAACGCGTGCAGCTCGTTAGTCTCTCGCACACGACCGTGGCTGATAACGCCCGGCGCAAGAATGGGGAAGCGCTTCCGCAGAGATCGACCGGCCACGCGCCCCGTCGAGATGCGAACAATCAACAGCACGAACGCACAGGGAGAACGCCAATGCTGACGCGACGCAGTATGATGCTTGCCTCGATCGCCGCCGGAGTGACCATGAACAGCCGGACCGTTGTTGCCAAAGCAGCCCAACCGGCAACGCCGGTGAATTTCGACATTCCTGCAGGTGCCTGCGACTGCCACACCCATATCCATCCGGATCCCGCGAAATTCCCGTTCTTCGCCGGCCGCGTCTACACGCCGGAACTGGCCTCGCCGGAAGAGATGACCGCCTTGCACAAGGCGATCAGGATGGAACGCGTGGTGATCGTGACACCGAGCATTTACGGGCCCGATAACTCCGCCACCCTGTTCGGCATGGCCGCCCGCGGCGCGAGCGCGCGCGGTGTCGCCGTGATCGACGACAAGACGTCGGAAGCCGATCTCGACGCCATGGGCAAAGCGGGCATCCGCGGCATCCGGCTCAACCTCGCCACCGGCGGCGTCAATGATCCCACCGTCGGCCGGCCGCGGTTCTCCGCCGCCGTCGAGCGCATCAAGGCGCGCGGCTGGCATGTGCAGCTGTTCACGAGCCTAGCCATGATTACCGCGATCAAGGACCTTGTCCTGGCGTCGCCGGTGCCGGTCGTGTTCGACCATTTCGGCGGCGCTCAGGCCGCCCTTGGCGTCGGCCAGCCCGGCTTTGCCGATCTGGTGGAGGTGGTGAAGGCAGGCAAGGCCCATGTGAAGATCTCCGGCGCCTACCGCGCCTCGAAGCTTGGCCCCGACTATGCCGACTGCACCCCGCTCGCGCAGGCGCTGATCGCAGCCAATGCCGACCGCATCGTCTGGGGCACCGACTGGCCGCATCCGGATTCGGTGACCCCTGCCGGCAAACAGATCAGCGACGTGACACCGCTGTTCCAGATCGACGATGGACGGCTTCTCAACCAGCTTGCCGTGTGGACGCCGGACGCCGCCGTGCGCAAGAAGATTTTGGTCGACAATTCGGCGCGGCTGTACGGGTTCTAAGATCAGTTTCTCAAGATCGCCGCCCGCTCCGTTTGCCGGGGCGGGTCGCGGTCCTAATCCCGCAACCACTCGCTCCCCTCAGCGCGCCCGGCGCGAGAATACCGAGATCAGCACCGGCAGCGTGATCAGGATGACGATTGGCGCCAGCATCATGCCGGTGACGACCACCACCGCCAGCGGCTTTTGCACCTGTGAACCGATCCCCGCCGACAGCGCCGCCGGCAGCAGCCCGACGCCCGCCACGACGCAGGTCATCAGCACCGGCCGCAATTGCAGTTCGCCGGTGCGGATCACGGCACGCATCCGCTCATAACCTTCATCGATCAATTGATTGTACTGCGACAGGATGATGATGCCGTCCATGACAGCGATGCCGAACAGCGCGATGAAGCCGATCGCCGCCGAGACGCTGAACGGAATCCCCGAGATCAATAGCCCGAGCACGCCGCCGAAGATCGCCATCGGGATCACGCTCATCGCCAATAACGTGTCGACCGTAGAGCCGAAATTGAAGAACAGCAGCACCGCGATCAGCGCCAGGCTGATCGGCACGACGATCGACAGCCGCTTGATGGCGTCCTGCAGATTACCGAATTCGCCGACCCATTCGACGCGCGATCCCGGCGGCAGCTGGACCTGGCTCGCGACCTTGTCCTGCGCCTCCTGGATCGCGCTGCCGAGGTCGCGCTCGCGGACCGAGAACTTGATCGGCAGGTAGCGTTCCTGCCCTTCGCGGTAGATATAGGCGGCGCCCGAGATCAGATTGATCGAGGCGACTTCGCTGAGCGGGATCTGCGTGATGGTGCCATTCGGGCCCGGAGCGCCGATCCGCAAATTATGGATCGCCTCGGCGCTCCTGCGGTATTCCGGCGCGAGGCGAACGATAATCGGGAAATGCCGGTCGCTGCCGGGTTCATAGATGTCGCCGGCGCTGTCGCCGCCGACAGCGACCTTGATGGTGGCATTGATATCGCCCGGCGACAGGCCATAGCGCGCCGCCTTTGCGCGATCGATATCGATCTGGACGGTGGGCTGGCCGAGCGAGGTGAATACCGCCAGATCCGTCACGCCCTGCACGGTGGCGAGGACGGATTTGATCTTGTTGGCGGTGTCGGTCAGCGCCTGCAAATCGTTGCCATACAGTTTGATCGAGTTCTCGCCCTTGACGCCCGACACCGCCTCCGAGACGTTGTCCTGCAGATATTGCGAGAAGTTGAATTCGACGCCGGGGAATTTTTCCTGCAACTGCGCGAGCAACTGCGCGGTCAGTTCGTCCTTGTCATGGGTGTTGGGCCACTCGCTGGCCGGTTTCAACGGCGCGAAGAATTCGGCATTGAACAGGCCGGCGGCGTCGGTGCCGTCGTCGGGGCGGCCGTGCTGCGACACCACCGATTCCACTTCGGGGCGGCTGCGGATCATCCTGCGCATCTCGTTGACGTAGGTGTTGCCCTCCTGCAGCGAGATGGTCGGCGGCAGCGTGGCTCTGATCCACAGATTGCCCTCTTCCAGCTTGGGCAGGAATTCCAGCCCCAGAAGCCGCGCGAAGACGATGGTCGTGACCACGAGGACCGCGGCACCGGCCATCACGATTCTGCGGTTCGCGACCGCCCATTTCAGCACCGGCAGATAGAGCCGGTCGAGCTGCCGCATGATCCAGGTTTCGGTGTGCTCCATATGCGAGGGGAGGATGATAGCGCTCAGCGCCGGCGTCACGGTGAAGGTCGCCAGCAAGCCGCCGGCCAGCGCGTAGGCATAGGTCCGCGCCATCGGCCCGAAGATGTTGCCTTCGACGCCGCTCAGCGTGAACAGCGGCAGGAAGGCAGCGATGATGATGGCGGCGGCGAAGAAGATCGAACGCGACACGTCGGCGGCGGCGGAGAGGATGGCGTGACTCTTCATCCCCATCGTGGTGTCGAAGGAGATCTGGCTGCGCTCGGCTTCCGACAACGCCGTGGTCTGCGACAGCCGGCGGAAGATCGCTTCCACCATGATCACGGTGGCGTCGACGATCAGTCCGAAATCGATCGCACCGACCGAGAGCAGATTGGCGGATTCGCCGCGCAGCACCAGGATGATGACGGCGAAGAACAGCGCGAACGGGATCGTGGCCCCAACGATCAGCGCGCTCCGGAGGTCGCCGAGGAACAGCCATTGCAGCAGCACGATCAGGATGATCCCGACCACCATGTTGTGCAGCACGGTGTGGGTGGTGATGTCGATCAGGTCCTTGCGGTCGTAGATCCGCTCGATCTTGACGCCCGGCGGCAGGATGCTGGAATTGTTGATGGAAGCGACCAGCTGCTCGACGCGGCTGATGGTCGGCGCGCTCTGTTCGCCGCGCCGCATCAGCACGATGCCCTGCACAATGTCGTCATCCTGGTCGAGGCCGGCGATGCCGAGCCGCGGCTTCTCGCCGATGGTGACATGCGCGATGTCGCGGACCAGCACCGGGTTGCCGCCCGATTGCGACACCATGGTGTTGTTGAGGTCATCGATCGAGCGGATCAGTCCGACACCACGCACCACGGCGGATTGCGCACCGATGTTGACGGTGTTGCCGCCGACATTGATGTTGGCGTTGCTGACGGCCTGCAGCACCTGCGGCAGCGTCAGCCCGTTGGCGACCAGTCTGTTGAAGTCGACCTGCAGCTCATAGGCCTTGGTCTTGCCGCCCCAGCCGGTGACGTCGATCACACCGGGCACGGCGCGGAAGCGGCGCTGCAACACCCAGTCCTGCAGCGTCTTGAGGTCGAGCACGCTGTAATTCGGCGGGCCCTTCAGCCGGTAACGGTAGATTTCGCCGATCGGGCTGAGCGGCGAGATGCCGGGCTGCACGTTGCCCGGCAGCGGCGCGAGCTGCGACAGGCGGTTCAATACCTGCTGCTGCGCCTCGTCATAGGTGTAGTCGAACGAGAACTGCAGTTTGACGTCGGACAGGCCGTACAGCGAGATGGTGCGGATGGTGCGCAGGTTCTTGATGCCGGCGACCTGTGTCTCGATCGGGATCGTGATGTAGCGCTCGATCTCTTCCGACGACAGGCCCGGACTTTGCGTCACGATGTCGACCATCGGCGGGGTCGGGTCGGGATAGGCTTCGATGTTGAGCTGCCTGAACGCGATCAGGCCGCCGACCATCACCGCGATGAACATGCCAACCATCAAATAGCGGCGGCTGACGGCTAGGGCGACGAGGCGATCCATTCCGATCGAAGCTTTCGATGAGCGAAGGGAAGATCAGCTGCCGGACGCGGCCCGGTCAATGAACAGCGCCCCCTTTGTCACGATCAGCTCGCCGGGCTTCACATTGCCGACCACCTCGACGAGATCGCCATTGGCGAGGCCCGCCTTGATCTGGCGGAGTTCAATCGTGTGGTCCTCATGCACGACCCAGATCCGGACCTGGTCGCCCTCGTAGATCAACGCCGTCTTCGGCACCCCGACCGCCGGGTGATCGCCGGCTGAATAGATCGTCACATTGGCGAACATTTCCGGCTTGAGCACGCCATTGGTGTTGTCGATGGTGGCGCGGACCAGGAGCCGGCGCGTCGCCGGATCGATCGCGGTGGAAACGTAATTGACGCGCGCCGACAGCGCTCGGTTCGGCAACGCCAGCACGTTGAACGTGACGTCCTGCCCGACCGCGACATTGGCGGCGTCGGTCTCGCGCACGAAGGCGACCATCCAGACGGTGGAGAGATCGCCGATGACATAGACCGGATCGCTGGCGCCGGAATTCACATACTGGCCGGGGCCGATCTTGCGCTGGACCACGGTGCCGGCGATCGGCGCGAAGATGGTGGTTTCCGGATTGATGCGGCCCTTTTCCTGGAAGGTCGCGATGTCCTCGTCGGTGAGGCCGAGAATGCGCAGCTTGTTGCGCGCCGCTTCCAGCGCCGTCTGCGAGGAGCGCAGGTCGTTCTGCGCCTGGATCAGCGTCGCCTGGCTCTGCTGATAATCCTTGAGCGGAACGGCCTTGCCTTCGAACAGATCCTTGGCGCGCTGGCCCTGCAGTTGCGCCAGATCGAGCGCGGACTTTGCCTTGTTCATGGCGGTCATCGCGCCGATGAAATCGTTCTGCGCCTGTACGTTGTCGGCAGCCTCGATCACGAACAGCGGCTGACCCTTGACGACATTATCGCCGGGCCGGACCAGAAGCCGGGTGACACGGCCGGCATAGGGCGAGAACACCGGTGTCGAGCGATCCTCATCGATCGCGATCTTGCCTTCGGTGACATGCTCGGCGCGGAAGCCCCGCGTGGCAACCGGCTGGATGGTCAGGCTGGCCCATTCGGCCGGCGACAGCTTGTAGCGCTGCTGTCCTCCCTTGCGGGACTGGCTGGACACTTCGGAATGCTTGGGCTCGGTTGCGAACTGCAAGAATCCATAGACGCCCGCGCCAGCAAGCACGAGCACGGCTATCGCCACCGCCGGTCGTTGGCGGATAAGTCGCTGAAATTGCTCAATAAAGCTGTTACGCATGCGGTTTGCTCAACTCAGCAATAGCGACAATTTGCCTCACCCGCTAATAGTGCCTAATCGGAGTTCCAAACAAGCTAAAAAACGAGCACGGCCGTTAATTTTTGGAGAGGTCGGCCTGAACGCCGGCTGAAAATATCTACTCGCGTGCCGGCCATTGCGGCGGGTGGCTGCCAAGCGGCATCGCGGAGCGGGCCCAGAACGCCGGGGTTTTCGACAACAGCGCCGAGTGCCGGACTGACCGCAGTGCGCCAAAGCCGGAAGCCACCTCCTCGATAAAGGGCATCACGGCTTCCCCCTTCAAATCCCCGGTCTTGAAGCCATCGGCGACGCGACCGAGATTCCACAGCCACCGACCGGTCTGCGCCAGCGACACCCGAACGTGCCAGCTGCCGCCTTCGCGCGACTGCCGCGCCTTGGCCATCATGGCGCCGAACGCCATGAGGTAACCGGTGGCGTGGTCCAGCATCTGCGCAGGCAATTCCTTCGGCCCGTCGACACCCGCCGCCTGCCCTTCGGCATGGTTGAAGCCCGTGGACGTCTGCACCAGCGAGTCGAAACCGCGGCGCTCCGCCCAAGGACCGACATGACCATAGGCCGACAGCGTCACATAGACGATCCCCGGACGAATACGGGCCGCCTCTTCCGGTGCGAAGCCGAGGCCGGCGATCGCAAGCGGCCGATAGCCCTGCGAAATAATATCGGCCTGCGCCACCAGATCGCGAAACACCGCGCGGCCTTGCTCGCTCTTGAGTTCGACAAAGCTCGTCAGCTTGCCGCGCCCGGTATCGATCGTAAGCCAGGGAATCGCCGGCAGCTTTGGGCCTGAGATCAACAGCACGTCGGCGCCGTGGGCAGCGAGCGTGCGGCCCGCGACGGGACCTGCGATCACGCGCGACAGATCGAGCACGCGAATGCCGGCGAGCGGCCGGTCGCCCTTCGGCCACGGTTTTGGTGCGGCGTCGCCGATTTTTTCGATCGTGAGCAGCGGCAATCCGGCAAGCGCCCTGGCGTGCGGCGTTGCCGACCATTCGTCGTACGAACGCATCATCGACACCACGCCGCCATCGGCATAGGCCGCGGTCTCGAACGCCTCGCCATCCCATTGCATCAGCGCGGCCTGCACCTCGTCGCGCTCCGGCTTGCAGTTCAGCACCTTGCAGACGGCGTCGCGGTGATGCGGGAAATTGGTATGCAGCCGCACGAAGCGCGCGTCGCCTGTTTTGTAGACGCCGGCGATCGCGTCCCAGGCCGGCGGCGGCGGCTTGTCGTCGACGCGCAGGTAACGCTCGGAGCGGCATTCGACCACGGCGTGGCGCATGTCGACGGTAACGTCCTGCGATTGCCCGCTGCGCAATTTCCAGATCCCGGCGGCGGCGAGCCCCGTTGCCGCGACGCTGGCCTGCGCGGCGGCGGCGACGCGAAACGACGACGGCAGCTGCGGCTCTTCGCCGGTCAGCTTGATGGCGTCGAGCGCGGAAGCCTCGCCGCCGGCCGACGTCCAGATATCGCCGAGAATTTCATGCGGGCTTTGCATCGGCATGTCTCTTCCCTAGTCTTTCCCAGGCATTGCAACGTAGCCCGGATGGAGCGTAGCGCAATCCGGGTAGAGCGATCCGCTTGGCGAAATCCTCCCGGATTTCGCTACGTCCATCCGGGCTACGCCTTAACTGCATGAAGGAGTTGCAATGGCCGCCGTCGAACCCCTGACCGCCGGTGCGGTCCTGCTCGCAACCGCCGCCACCGATGCGGTCTATGTCATGTTCACCTCGGCGGTGGTGGCGCGCAAGCGCGTACCGGCGGCGACCTGGAGCAGCATCTGGTATCTGCTCTCGTCCTACGCCGTCATCAGCTACACCGAGAACTGGGTCTATGTGGCGTTTGCCGCGGTTGGTTCGTGGGTCGGCGCCTATGCGACGATCACCTTCCTGCACCGGCCGCCTGGCGGGCCGCCGGTCGGTGCGGCGCCGGAGTAGCCTCGCTGTCGTCCCGGCGAACGCCGGGACCCATACCGCGTGATCTTTCGATAGGGGCTCGGTGACAGAGACCGTTCGCAAAACTTCTTCCTGTGGTTATGGGTCCCGGCTCAAGGCCGGGACGACGGCGGTGTTTGTTGTTGCACCGTGGTCTAAACACACCTTCGCATTCTCGCGACGCATTACGCCCGAGCTTTGCCAGAAATTCCTTGCCCTCAAATGAGAGGGCGCAGGGAAGACCGGGTGCGCGCTGCACCCGCGGTCTCGCGTGCGGTTTGCACAAAACAAAATGCAC